>NZ_JAGTPI010000049.1:0-45735 GCF_021147825.1 Pseudomonas quasicaspiana | reverse complement strand
GACCCTTCGCGAATAAATTCGCTCCCACGGATTTTCGTACGGCTTCAGGTTCATGAAGAGCCTGTGGGACCGAATTCATTCGGGAAGGCGGCATTCCTGGCGACACAGCTACATCGAATGTACCGGACCCTTCGCGAATAAATTCGCTCCCACGGATTTTCGTACGGTTTCAGGTTCATGAAGAGCCTGTGGGACCGAATTCATTCGGGAAGGCGGCATTCCTGGCGACACAGATACATCGAATGTACCGGACCGTTCGCGAATTAGTGTTTGCAGGCCACATAGAATCTCCCCAAAGGATTTTCGCCTGCAAGATTGCGTGAAAACAGCGATATCGGCTAACGCAGCAAGTCCACATTCTCGTTGATCCGACTTTGTATCGTATGCAGAGTGTCCGGGGTGATCATGCCTGGGCATACACGCTCGGCGATAGCCGAAAACTGGCTGGCGATGCCGCCAATGCTGTCAATAATCTCGCCCGCGATATCTACTGAAACTTCTGCTTCGTCTGCAAGGTTGAGTAGCGCATTCCGGTCGATTGCCAACGCCTCGCCCATCACGTCCATCTGGTGATAACCGCCAGGCCCCTCACAAAATGTGACGTCGTAGGCAGGTGCGAGTCGCCATGTACCTGACGATGACATGACATAGGCGAAGTTTTTCGGATGGTCGTCGCGGTTGTTGAACGCAATATTGAAAACGGCACGCTGGAAGGCAATAGCTTTCTCCCGTACATCATTGGTGCACATCTGCGTTGCCCGCAAAAAGTTGACATAGTCCAGCGCACCTGGAGACGTGTAATCAGCTCCGGTAAAAGCCGCAAGGCTCTGCATGGGCACACGCTGGCCGTCTATACGATCAAAACGTTTGCTCGCGAAGGCTGCCAGGCCATTGGGCAGACTAAAGTGCTGCGTCTCGGGGGTCTGGATGCCGCACATGCGGAGGCATTCGGCGTAGACCATCTCGATAGCGCATACCTCCCGGTGTTCGTCTTTTGCGGGGAATTTGATCAACCAGGCTTCCAGACCCGGGCTGTCCGCAGCAGTGGTGAAGGCTCCGCTCTGAGGATCACGATAGACCAGCGCCTTGGGTCTGGCACCTTGAGGCGAGCCCCCCACCAACAGCAGCGCCTGCAGAAAATCCCCGCCTTCGCCATTGAGAACGTCCTGAATCTCAGACGCAAGCAGCTCAAGGGGGATATGCACTTTCGGCTCCAGCGCCTCGGGAGCCACGGGTTCAAACGACATTGCGCCCATGGCATGGCTGCCAATATAAGCCAGCCGCTCTAGCGGTCCGATACGTGCGACATTGAGGCCGCGGCGTTTGAACAACCTGTCCATAAGCAGCATGCCCCAACCATCCGGCAATGAGTCATAGACAGGACCTGGCAGACCGAACTGGTGTGACGCAAATCCTCGACGCAGGCGTGCACCCTCTAACGGAAGGGTGTAGGACGATAACTCCAGGCCTTTGCCCCGAGCCTCATTGCTGTACTCAAAAACAATCTGTGGGCGACCGGTGATAGCCGTTGTAGACACAAGCGTGCCCCATAACCAGCGCTCACCCCAGCCGTTGTAGTAGACGTTGATTTGCTCAAGCATCGCCGGACTTCCCTCTCACCCGATGACGATGCGCAGTGCTTTCGTATCGGTGGATATCTTCGAGGCTGTCCAGCTTTGGCAAGAACAGCCCTTCAAGTTCCTTGCTTCGCCCAAGCACCATCGCGACACGAACAAGACTCTCGAACCCGACATTGCGTCCGGCTTCAAGATTGGCAACGGTATTGGTCGCCACACCGGCGCGACCGGCCACGTCAGCTTGCGTCATCTGTTGAGCAAGACGCTCCGTGCGCAGGCGCTCACAGAGTCGTTTAACAATCTCACTCGGCTTGCTGAAGCTTAAATCCAACATAACGTCTTCCGGTGCTGGGTGCTGCATGGAACTTGAAACTATAGACTAGCCTCGGCCTTATCAATACTTAATTCCCTTATTTTTGTTTTTAAATCCATAAATCGACTATAAACCACAATATACTGATATTAAAAATATCATAACCAAGATGTTTCCTGTATGAGCGCCCCGTCCAGAGGCCCCGCTGTGGTACAGCAAACACGGACCCTGCAGGAGTGAGCTTGCTCGCGATAGCGTCAGCCCAGACGGTAATTTCTTAACAGGTCTTCCGCTATCGCGAGCAAGCTCACTCCTACAGTCCAATGTTTACGATGCGACAGCGTTTCATTTATCGGGAATCAAACCGCAGGAAACGTCGACTCGATGCAGTCGATCAGCACCTGGGCGTTAAACGGTTTGCTCAGAAAGCCCACGGCGCTGCCGGTCATGGCGCGTTGCCGTACGGACTCTTCGGGGAAGGCGGTGATGAAGATAGTGGGGATCTGCAGACCCTGACGCGTCAGGTGCTCGTGCAACTCAACGCCACTCATGCCGGGCATTTGCACGTCGGTGATGAGGCAATCAGCCGTTTTCAGAAAGGGCGAGATCAGGAACTCCTCGGCCGAGGCGAACAGGCACGCGACGAAACCCAGAGAGCGAACAAGACTGTCGATGCCAGTGCGGACTGCGGTGTCGTCATCGACGACCGCGATCACCGGGGATTTAGCCAAAACCAGTTACCTTCAATAGCCATGAGTAGAAGTGCCGATGATCTGCGCACTCATGGCCTGCACGGTAACCAGCAAGGCACGTTCCTGAAATCATACCCACGTATAAAGCACGGTTTAAAGCGACCGACGGGCGAAATACTGACCGTGTGGACAGTGATTGCGCCCGACGATTTGTCAGCGCATATCTGCGTATGGCGTTACGGCTTCAATAGGCATCGGCAGATTGCCTTGCCACACATCGAAGGTGTAACGCAGATAAAGCATGGCGCGACTCGGCGCATAACCTTCGCTGTGTTGCAGTGCGACGCCTGAGCCAAGCACAAGGTGGTCACTCAAACGTCGTTCAAGCGATGCCTGCAAGCGAACACTTGCGCCAGAGCTACTGCTCGCGGCTTTGGTCAACGTGGTACTGCCATCGATATCCAGTCCGGCGTCCGAAGCCTGGCTGAAGAACTTGCCAGCCGGGCCATCCAGCGGATACAGATCGCTGCTGTCGGTTTTCGAGAAGGACCAGCCCACTGAGCTGTCCAGCTGAACGGACCAGTTGGCATTGCGCCAGGCATAACTGAACGGCACACCGATCGAATAGTACTGCTGCGGGCTGTAGTAACCACCCTGCCCCAGTGTGTATTCACTCAAGTCCTTGTCGTAGCCCCAGTACATCAAGGTCAGGCCAGTGCGCATGCGCTCGTCGGCACGGTCCATCAAACGGTAGTAATAGCCGGTCATTGCCGTGAGCCGCTGATTGTCGACCACGTTGGTACCACGCAACCAATGGCTGCCAAAGCTGGCCCATACACCATCAACGCCACCTTCGTCATGGCTTAGGCTCAGTGTCAGCCCATTGCTGGTCACACCGCCCCAGCGGGTTCCGGTCACAGGATCGACAGCACCTGCGTAGGACACGACGGAGTTGCTCACCGGACGACGCGAGGCGGTCAGGGTCCAGCCGATGGATTGCCAATCGCTGCTGTAGGCGACGCCACCCAGCCAGTTGCCGACTTCGAAGCCTTGTGGCGTATGACCCAGATCAACGGCCCACTGAGCGTTTTTCCAGCCCACCGCCAGGCTCGGCCCGGAGGTACTTTGTGAGGTGCTGCGACAGCCGTTGGCGACCAGCGCCCCGGTGGTTCGGTCTCGAAACTGAACCGCACAGGTGCCGAATGCCTCCCGGTGCAGGCCGTCGGCATCGGTATCGAAAGCAGTGGCCTGCAGATCGACCTGCTCAGCCTGCACAAAACCCTGCCCCGCGGCAAAGGGGGAGTCGATGCGCAAAATAGTGGTCTGGGTGGTGAGGTCGGAAATCCCCGGCGCGGTATTGTCGGTGCGCCAGGCAAAATCGCGGTACACATTGACCGTTGGATTCTGCTGTTTATAGAGCTCGTCGACTTCACTGCGCAGACTGCGTGGCAACCAGTCATCGGCGTCCTTGGCACGGCTGGCCCCAGTCATTGCCAGGTTGTCCCGCGGACTGCCTTGCGCAGGTGAAATCAAGCCAGCCGAGGCCATGCTGCGGGCGTAATTATCCAGTGCCTGTTGCGGATGATCCTTAGCCATCAGGCGGGCAGCATCGCGGTACAACAAAGGATCGGTCTGTGGGGTTTTCAGCAGTTGGGCAAAGATCGCATTGGCCTTGTCTTTTTCACCCACGGCGGCCCATGCGTTGGCCAGACGGCGTTGCCAGCTCACCGAAGCGGCCGGGGTCACGACGATGCTGTTCAGCGCTACGTCTGCCTGGGGCGTGCGCGCCGTTGCAATCTGCACTTCGATCAGCCCCAACTGCGCTTCGGCATTTTCAGGATCGGCCTTGAGCACTTTGCGGTAATCGCTTTCAGCCTCAGGATAGTCGCCACGCTGCATGGCCCAGTCGGCCAGCGTGGCGAAATCGTCCAGAGTCGGATTGGCCCGCAACAATGCAATGGCCTGCGGCTCGCGCCCGGCATCACGCAACTGCTGCGCCTGGGCCAGCAATTGCCTGCGTTTGATCCGCGCGGCCAGCTCGCGCATGTTGTCCGTCCAGGCCTTCGCGGGAATCTGGCCGAGACTGCTCAGTACCTCGCTGTCGCGATTCAGATTGGCCAGATACAGACCGTGTGCGTAACGCGCTTCAGGATTGCTACCTTGACGGGCCAGCAGTTGGCGAAACGCGTCATCCGCTTCGACCGGTTTACCCAATGCGATTTCGGCTGCTGCAAGGCGATAGGTCAGCCACGGATTATCCGGGTCCAATTGACGGATTTTTTTCAGCACCAGCACCAATTGCGCCCAATCGGAACGTTCGCTGAACACATCGGCCTGCAGGTTCAAACGCTCGATTTCAAAGCTCTGGCGCAAGGCGGCGAACTCGGATTGGTTACTGGCGGGCAAGCTGTCGAGAAACGCTTCGGCTTTGGCACTCGACTGCCCACGGTACAAGCGCACCAGTGCGCGCAGCACGCTGGTGTTGTTTGGTTCAGCCTTGCGTGCTTGCAGTAACAGCGCCTCGGCACCGATATCATCGGCCTCGCCGAGGGCCACGGCTGCCAGGCCCATCAAGGGTGCGGCAGCCTTGGGATTGAGAATTCGTGCCTGCTGGTACGCTTTGCGCGCCTTCACGTAATCCTTGCGCTGCAAGGCTTCGTCGCCTTGCTGAAGGATCATCCAGTTGCGGGTCAGCAACTGCAGGTCCTGCCATTTGCTGATGTAATAGGTGTCTTGTTCTTTGGTCAGCGCAGTGGAAAACGCCTCAAGTGCTGCCGGGTATTTATCCTGGCGCATCAACGATGTGCCCAAGGCACCATACAGACTCGAATCTTGCGGATAGGCTTTAACGGCGCGCCGCAACAGCACTTCGGCCTGAGCGCTGTCAGTGCCCTTGTCTCGTTCCAGCAGACGCTTGGCCTGGGCCCCCGCCTGCCATGCGGGATCGGCAAGCAGTCGTTGCTGTTCGGCCAGCCGCTGGGTAGCTTCCTTTCTGAACGACGAATAAGGGTAGTAATCGAGAAAGACCTGCCAGTTTCGGGCCGTTTCAGGGCTCACCGGCAAGGTGTTCAGGTAGATGAATTCCCGCTCTGCGGCATTGTTGCTCGCCTGAGGATCAGCTGCCAATTGATGCAGCACCGCCAGCGCCTGATCGTTACGACCTTCGGCAAATAACAGGCCGACCAGCATCTGCCGCACGCTGGCATTGCCCGGGTAGTCGCGATCAAGGTCTTTCAAATGCTCGATGACGGCGGCCCGCTGGCCGCTGATGCGACTACGGGCGCTCCAGTATTCCAGCGCAGAAGGCAAGTCCGGCGGCTCTTTGCCGAACAGTTGTTCAAAGGCCTCACTCGCTTGATCGAAACGTCCGGCAGCAGCAAACAACCGCGCTTGCTGTAACTGCCCCGCACCTTCCGAGCTGTTAAGCCGGATCAGCGCATTTGCCTGACGCAGCGCCGCCGAGTCGGGCCCCTGCTGACGCAAACGGGCCATGAGTTGCTCAATCCAGGCGGTATTTAGCGGCGCACTTTTATCAGCCAGTGCCTGGCGAACCTTGCCCACCAGAACCTGCGGATGATTGGGATCAATCAGCTCCAGCCTCGCCAGGGCATCACGCACCAGATCGTCGCGATACAAGGCTTCGCCGATACGCGCCTGTTGCAGCAGCCACTGCTGTTGATCCTGAGGTGCAGGCGCTACGGTTGCGCTGAGCGCCGTGCCATACCAGCAGGACAAGGATAATGCGCCGCACATCGCCAGTGCCTTGAGTGCACCTTTGGGCAGCAGCCGGTAGCCGGAAACGGGTGGTGGATTCACTGTTTGCATGACGATGTCCAGGCTGGCTGCAAACGTCCGTCCTTATCGAATCGATACCGCTGTTCGTCCCAGCCTTGGCCGAACATCAACAGCGACTGATTGTAATAAGCGTCAGCCAGCGGCGGCGCGGTACGCAGCCGCTCACGCTGGGCACTCAATGCAGCACTGTCGCCGTTCAGCAACGGCAGAAGGGCCGCCGAAAAACCGGCAGGCCCCGTGCCAGTGGACTCGCCAGTACCAACGGCGACCTGCTCAGGCACAAAACCCCGTTGTCTGGTGGCGTCGATCATGGGTTTGAAGTGCGCGAGCAACGAAGCACGCTCCGGCGCATCGGACGCCAGCATCCCCAGCCAGAGGTAGACACGAATGGCGTCGTAACTGCCTTTTGCTCCGTGCTCCTGGGCCACTGCGCCTTGCCCCGCTTGCCACACCAACCAGTCTGGAGCGAAGCCTTTTGGCGAGCCTTCGATCCACAGACGCCGGGCGTTTTTTGCCACCTCATCCCAGACGGGGGCGATCAGCGCAAAGCGAGCCAACAGTTGCGGCGGCGTATAACTGGGGTTCAGACGCCAACCTTGGGGCGACTCAAAACCTTTGTCTCCCGGCAGCAGCATCAACCCCAGACCCGGCAGCTTGCGCAAGGTCTGCGCGGCACTGCGCCACAGCAGATGGTTACCCAATTGCAGGTAATCAGGCCTGCGCCAGAGCCGTCCCGCTTCCAGCAGGCTGTACGCGATCCACAAATCCGAGTCACTGGCATTGTTGCTGTCGAGCACCTGCCACTTGCCTTGCGCGCTGAGGCCCCATTTCCAGGCTGGCAGATGATCGTCGAGATCACCGCCTGCGAGGTTGTCGCGCGTCCAGTTCAGCAACCGCTCAAAGCTTTCCCGGTCGTTGGCCACCAAGGCGAAAAACAGTCCGTAGCTCTGCCCTTCCGACGTGGTGATCTGCTGCGCGGAGGAGCGGTCGATGACCCGGCCATCAGCGCTGATAAGGTGCTGCCTGTAACTCTCCCATGCGGGCCAGTTACACGCAGGCGCACCTTCGGCCTCCTGAGTCAGAAATGACAAAGCAACGGTGGCCAACAAAAAACCGACCCCGTTCACTGACTTATTCCTCATAAGCCAGACGGCGACGAGCCGCCCACTGCAACATGCGCCATACCAGGAAAGCACTGAGCAACACGCCGCCCACCGCCATGAAGGCCAACAGCACGGGATGCTCGGAAAGCTTGAACCAGAGCATCAGCCACCACGGTAGCTCACCGACGAAATACTGATCGCCAACTGCCTGGCTGCTGACGCCACTGCTGCGGATCAAGGCGACCGAGCCAGCCACAGCGTCCATCTTGCCGCTGTCGTTAAGCGTCTCGCGTAGCAGACTGAAATCAGCATCGGTGGTGGCCAGCAGCGCGACAACACTGCGCTGGTCATGGTAAGGCGACTGCAAGCCGACGATTGCAGCAATCGGGCCCTGAGCCGAGACTTCGACACGGCTGGCAACCGGGTTCCCCTCACCCTTTATGGCTGCATAACCTGGGCCTTGCTGGTTAGCCTTGAGCAACCAGTTACGGGAGCGATCCAGCAGCAGATTCATGTCGTGGTTGTCGCGCATATCCGGGGCGAACGAGCCGAGCACCAGCAGGTCCGCGTCGTATCTGGACGCCTCTTCCCAGTTATCGCTGAGTTTGAGGTTCAGGGCGGGCAAGCCCGAACGTGCCGAAATTCCTGCGACCGCTTCCAGGTAAGTGCTCAGTTGTACGGCACTTGGCCGGGACGGCAACAGCACCATGGTTTCGGACAGATCCGCCATACGGCTGTAGGGGAAACCACTGCGCGCAAAGGCCGCCAGATCAGGCATCGCCATGTAATGGTGGTAACCCGACATGTCGATGGTCGACTGGTCATCGATGACCGCCTGGGTGTCCACCGGCAACGATGTCTGGCAGCGGTCACGCTGGGAGCCGCTGTTGGTCGTCGCGAAACTGAAATTAAACTTCAGGGTATTGCGGTCACCGATCTTGAGGGCCGGAACCGAGAGGTTTTCATTGACGTTGGCTGACTCGCTGGACATCACCGCAAGGCGTAACTCTTCAAGCCGGTCATTACTGTTGACCTGCAATGGCAGGCTGGTAATGAACTGGTTGTTGAGGCTGATGTTGAGGCGCGAACCATCGTTGTACGCGGGCGGCGTGTAGCGGTATTTGGTTTGCAGCGGGATACCCTGATTGCGCCAGACGAACAGGTCAGGCGGCAGGTTGATGTCCAGGCTGATCGGCAACGGTTGCAGACCGCTGACACGCAACTGCTCGGGGTACTTGATCAACTCGGCAAAACGTACCGGGCGATCAGTGCGCATCCAGTTTGGCGCGTCGTAGGGCACGCGGGGCTTGATCTGTTGCAGCTTGTCGATGACCACGCGCTCGCCACGAAACAGATCGCCGCCCAACGCCAGCGCCTGAGCGGCGGTGACCAGGTCCGCGTCGTCACGTCCCAGCACCAGCAAAACCTTGCTGAAGCGATCGTCAGGGTTGTCGATCACCTGCACCACGGGCGCATCCACCGCCGGGAATTTCTCCAGGTCCGCCAGAAACGCCGGACGATGGGTGTTGGTGGCGAAGACAACGGATGACGTCACTTGACCAGCGCTGGCAGCAGGCAACTGATCCGACAGTACCGGGAAGGTCATGGCGCGCCATGAAGACAGGCTGCCGAAATACGAGGCCAGAATCCCGGCAGCGCGCTGTTCGCCCAGCGTGGGGGCAGCAGCGAACACCATGTTCAACACCGGTTTTTCATAACCGCGAGCATCGAAGAAAGGCATCGGGAAGTAAGACAGATCGTTTTTGACGATCAACGCCTGCTCTCTCAACGCGATCTGGCTGTTGCGTCCAATGCTGACCCACAGCGCAGTGTTGGACGGTTCCTCACAGATATCGGTGTAGTGCCCTACAAACTCCAGCCGGACCCGATTGAAGTCGGTGATCAACCGGGGATCAAGCTGAATCGGACGAACCACTTTTTTGCCCAGTTGATCCTTTTCAATCGGGATGACGCTCATCAATACGTCATTGAGGTAAACCCTCAAGTGCGACAGCGTCGGCAGTAGCGCCGGCGAAGGGGTGTATTCGAGTTGCAAACTGGCATCGCTGGCGATGCGGTCGCGGCGCATGGTGAACTCGAACTGATCGGTAGTGTGCGTACCCAGCAAAAGGCTGTCCGCGGGGCGGCCCAGTTGCAAAAAGCTGCGAGTGACATCCCAGCCTGGCGTCGCGCCCGCCACCGTGAGGTCCGGAGTGGAAACCACAGCAGTCCCGGCTTGGGCACAGGTCATGGCCACCCACAGCAGACTCGCCAGGGTGAGATTAAAAGAGCGACTCATGGGGCACTTACCGATCGGGAGGATGAGGAATAAGGTTCGGATTTGGCAAAGCGCGGCACGTAGCTGAGCAGCCACGCACACGTCGTTACAAAGGGGCGCGTAATCGCACGCAGCCAGGCAGGCAGGTACTGATAAAGACGGTAATAACCGCGAGCGCCCAGGCTCAGTACATCAATAAAACTGTGCAGCGGACGATCAGGGGTGAAATCTTCGCTCCAGTTCAACCACGCATCAGCGCGAGCAAAGGTGCATTGTACGTAATCGATTTTCTGTTGCGCAGACAGTTCGTTAAGCGAGATACCGATGAAGTTCTTGTGGCTGCGACTGACAATCCCGGAGAACAGAAACTCGCGCTCGCCACGCTGCATCAACAAGCTGACCCGCTCGCCCATTGGCAAACTCAGTTGCGCGTCCAGCTCGATGCCTGCGCCACCGTCGGAGTAGTCCACCAGCATGCCGGGGTAGAAACGTCCGTTCGGTAAACGCACAGCAGCAGGCAATTGGGCCTGGACGCGATGGGTTTCACGCACCTGACGCACCTCGGCAGCAATCGCCACCGCAGCGCCGACAATCAGCAGGTTGTAGAGCACCCAGAGCATGCTGACCAGAATCGTGCCGACCTCATTCGACGGGCCGGTAAACAAACGCCACACCGCAAAGCCCAGGCCAAGAACATTGAGCGCCGCCAGCACCAGGTAAGGCCGTGCGATCCCCCAGTCGAACTGGTTCTCGCTCATCAACCCACCTTTGGCGGTCACGTTGAACTTGCCTTTCTTCGGGTTGAACAACGCCACAGTCGTAGGCCGTGCGATGTACCAGGCGAGCACGGTTTCATAGACTTCGCCCCAGAAGGTCAGACGATGTTCGCCCTGCATTCTGGAGTTGGTCAGGCTGGCATGGACCATGTGCGGGATCACGTACAGAACGATCATCAGTGCGGGGGCATAGATGATGTAGGCGTGCAGCAGGAGGAATGCCAAGGGGGCGGTGAGAAATACCAGCCGCGGCAGGCCCGCCAGAAAGTGCAGCATGGCGTTGGCATAACAGATCCGCTGAAAGATCGTCAGCCCCTTGCCCAGCAACGGATTATCCGTGCGGAAGATCTGCGCCATGCCCCGCGCCCAGCGAATTCGCTGACCGATGTGCGCCGACAGGCTTTCAGTTGCCAGCCCCGCGGCCTGAGGAATCCGCACATAGGCCGAGTTCCAGCCCTGGCGATGCAGTCGCAAGGCGGTATGCGCGTCTTCGGTAACGGTTTCCACAGCAAAACCGCCGATGTCATCAAGGGCAGAACGACGCAGTACAGCGCATGAGCCGCAAAAGAACGCGGCGTTCCACATGTCGTTGCCATCCTGGACGAGGCCGTAAAACAGCTCACCTTCGTTGGGGCGCTGCCGGAAGGTGTCGAGGTTGCGCTCGAAAGGGTCAGGCGAAAGAAAGTGATGCGGCGTCTGTACCAGCGCCAGCTTCGGGTCGCGCAGGAACCAGCCAACGGTCAGTTGCAGGAAGGAGCGAACCGGCACGTGATCGCAATCGAATATCGCCACCAGCTCGCCATCGAGCTGCTGCAACGCATGATTGAGGTTGCCGGCCTTGGCGTGTTTGTTGTCGGAACGGGTGATGTAGTTCACGCCTGCCTGCTCGGCAAACAGCCGAAACTCGTCACGCTTGCCATCATCGAGAATCGATATGCGCAGCTTGTCGTGCGGCCAGTCGATACCCAGTGCGGCGTACACCGTGCCGCGCACGATGGACAAATCCTCGTTGTAGGTCGGGATCAGCAGATCAACGGTCGGCCACAAACGTGTGTCACGCGGCAGTTGCGCGGGGGGCCGCCGCAGAGGCCAGCAGGTCTGGACATAACCGAGCAACAGCACCAGCCAGGAATAGGTTTCGGCGATCAGCAGCATGACGCCGCAGGCCAGATCCAGTGGGCTGTCCCAGTTCAGGGTTGCGGTGTAACGCCACCAGAGATAACGGCACGAAACAATGACCGACAGCATGATCAGCAGCAGTGTCGGAAAACGCCCTGGCACACGACGGATCAACATCGCCACCGCCCACAGCAGAATCACGAACAACAGTTGCGAGAAATAGCTGAAAGGTTCGGTGATACACACCGCAACCAGCAGCAAGGCCACGGCCGCGCAGAGATAACTCAGGCAACGCTGCTGGCGAGCACTCAGGGTTTGCCACCATTTGGCACTGCCATGCACTGACTGGCTCTGAGTCATTTGTACCGGCAAGCCATCCAGCAAAGTCCCGAGGCGCTTCCAGACGCTCCGATTAATCTGACCGGTCGTGCGCAGCCACTGCGGCACTGCACGGCGGCGATAGCTCGGCCAGGGCCGGAACACCAGCAACCAGAGGCTTTGCAGGGCTATGCGCAAGGGATCCCCGGCACGCGGCTGCTTGCCCGCCAGATGCGGATACCAGCGTTGACGTTGTTCCAGCAGACGTTGCCAGACCGGAGATTCCAGCCGCAAAACCAGCCAGCTCAGGCTGATCAGAGACGCCAGCAAGAATGCCGTCGGTGGATAGCAATCGTACTGGCGACGCAGCTGCATGTAAGGGAAGTAGCGCGCAATCATGCCAGCTCACCGCGGCGCGTCAGGCACCAGGTCGCCAGACTCAGAGCGTCCTGGGCAGCCAGACTGTCAGGTGCGTATTGGCCGACCGGTTGCTTGAACGCCAACGACTCACTCAACGCCTCATCAGCATGCACCGTGAGCGGCAAAAGACGCGATGCGTGACTCTCGCGCCAGATCAGCAGCAAGTCGCGCTGCAACTGGCTGCCCGGATCAAAACGATTGACCAGCAACGGCAGCGAGGACGCGGACGCGGACGCGGACGGCTGGAGCAAGAGCACATGACAGGCTGCATCCGCTTGCGCGATCTGGATCGGAAACTGACACGGGCCGATCGTCGAGTGGCCTGTCAGACGTTGCGGCATGTCGAACAGGATCCAGTCGTAGTGAATGGCCAGATTCGCCTGACGTCGACTCCAGAGGAACGGATCATCGATCAGTTGCCCTTCGATGAGCATGCTCTCTGCATGGGTCAACTGCCCATAGGGCAACAGCTGCAATGTCGGTGACAAGCTCCAGGCCTGACCATACCAGTCCTCACCGTCCAGCATGGCCCGGGCCCACCCGCCACTCTCTGCCACGGGCAGATTGAAATGCAGGCGCAGCATGTTTTCCGGGCACATATCGATCATCAATACGCGCTCGCCCAGGCTTTCAAGGGCATAACCCAATGCCGCCAGCAATGAGCTGGTGCCGACGCCGCCGCGAATGCCACGCAAGCTCAGGGTTGTCACGATTGCGCCCCGAACCTGTTTTTGCGGATCGGTTGATGGGCCGGCAAATCTTGCGTCGGCTCGCCAGGGATCGTCAGATCAACCAGCAAAGGCCAACGCTGCAAGGCACGGCTCAGCTCCATCTGCGCAGAGATATCGACATACTCGAGGCTCGGCAGACTCAGCTCGACTTTAAGTCGGGCAATATCATCGGCTCGCTCGTTGCGCGAAACCGCCTGCTTTTTCACTTGAACCTTTGCGGGTAAGGCAGCCATGCGCCCTTCTCCTTGATCCGAACGTAAGGCTTGCCGGCGTAGTCGAGTACTACGGTTCCGGAGTTTTCCGAGACCATCGGGGTCTCTGGCAGATTGGCCAGGAGCACTTTCCAGTCAGGTATCAACCCTTCCCCTTGAGGCGGGGCGGCATACAAGCGCGAGATGATTTCCGAGACCGCCAGGTAGCTGCTTGGTCCGGAGATGTGCAACGGTTCCGGGCGCGGATTTTTGCCCATGCCGATCAGCTTGATGCCGACCGGAACATGGGTAATCGACGGGCTCGGAATTTCGCGCATGCCGTCGATCTGCATCCGGTCGCCATGCAACGCCGCGCCGTGCTCAGGGACGATCACCACCGCCACTCTTCGGCCGCTCTTTTCCAGTTCCTTGAGGAACGCGGCAAGGTCGTCGATCAGGGTTTGCGCACGGGGTTTGTACTCGGCGCTTTTGGTACCGCCATCGGCAGTGAGCGCGCGGTTGCCGTCATGCAACGTCGTGGTGTTGTAAAACAGCGCCACTCGGGAGTCAGCCTCCCCCTCGCGGTGCTTCCACCATTTATCCAGAACGTCCCGATCACGCAAGACCGGCGAGCCGTCAAAGCCCACTAGCGTCCGCGGGAGATCCGACGTACTGACTGCAGGGCCAGGCATTGATCCCTGAGCACGAACCTCGTCCATGAAACCTTCGAACTGCCCGGTGTGATTGAGCATGACCTCGCTGTCGAAGCCCAGCTTGCGCAGATCATCCATCAACAGGCATTGCTCGGGTGCCACGCCATATAGCTTGTTGTGTGGCTGCTGGCCGCAGCTGGCACGCAACAGTCGAATGGCAGCGGGACCGCTGTAGGAAGTGGCCGAGTTGAAGTTGTCGAATACCACGTCCATCTGCTGCAGCAACTTATTGTCCCGCATGCCCACGGCGTCCAGATCATCCCAGGCCATGGAGCAGATGTTGATCAATAGCAGGTCGAACGGTTGGGCGGCCGATGCCGACGGGACAAACGCCACCTGTCGCCCTGCCTCGGAGCTGTAGAACTTCTGCAGGTAGCTATCAAGCGTCTTGCTGTCCGGCTCGGCAGCGCTGATGGCAGCGACAGGTCCGGCCACTGGATTGACCGGCTGCGGAACGGGTGCATGCATCGCCAACAATCCCGAACCGCCCAGCCAGGCAAAACCGGCCAGGGTCAGGGTGGTCAGACGCAGCCACTGACGGACGAAGAAATACCCCACCATCAGCAGCAGCAACGCCCCGCACAGGTTCCAGTCGATGAAGCGACCAGCCAGTTCCAGCAGGTAGTCACCGGTGAAGTTCAGGACGCCAGGCTGATCCAGCAAACGACTGAAAGGCGGAAGCCAGGTGTCTTGATACAACAACGCTACGCCTACCGGTATCGCAATCACCGTGCGCAACAGCGCCAGATATCTATTGCGCAGCGGCACCAGCAATACGGCGGCGAAAACCAGATTCGGCAGGATTTGCAGATTCAGGTATCCAGCCCAGAGCAGCGCAAGCTTGATAATGAAATACAGGTTCCACAGCCCCAGACCGGGCCAGGTCCAGACAGTATGGGTACGCACAGGGGCGGCGCTGACGCTCTCAGGATGGATCATGAGCGTCACTCACGGTCGGCGCAGCGGATACGCGTCGGCGAACGCCGCGGGGTTTCAGATAACGCGGGGGCAAGTAACGCTGGAACCACAGTTTGAGGCTCAGGTGAAAACGGCCCAATACCAGCATCAAGGCCACGGTCAACAGGCAGCTCGCCGCGATCACCTGCAACAGCTCGGCATACTTCATGAGCAGTGCTCCGACAACGTCAACGTGATCCGCTGCGGTATATAGCCGACCTGGATAATGGCCTGGGTCAGATCCGCTGTGACCTGCTCCGTGGCAAGGCGGGAAGTTTCCAGCAGCTGCGATGCGTCCAGGAAGTCCTGACGCGGCAGCATGTCTACCGCAGAAAGCGACTTGCACTCAGTGAACAGGTCGCGCCAGGGCAAGCGGCAAATGTTGCCCAGCGCCGGTTCCAGGCCGTCACCGCGACAGGCGAACAGGAACAGGTAAAACACGCCGTTGACCACACAGGCTACGTCGCCAAAACGCCGCAAGCTGATCTGGTTCAGGTACTGATCAATGTTCAGATCGCCTCGCGGCCGAAGGCTCAGCAGTTGGTGAACCAGCTCGCCCGAGGCACCGCTATAGACTTGATCCAGCAAGGCGATGAATTCTTGCGGCGACACAAGACCGCGCTGGGCGGGCGGGCGCAGTCGTTCGAACAGCGACTGGAAGTCGGGCGTCTGACGGTGGTGCCAGGTCAGGCCCTGCACGCTGTCGACCATGCTCAGGAAGTTCGCCAGTTGAGTATTGGCTGGCACAATCAGGTTGGCACCACACGCCAGCAACAGGCGCTCATCCCGGTAGCGCAGGCAAGGCTCCATCTCGCGCACAATGATTTTCAGGGCGACGCCACAGTGGTCTCGCAAATGATGCAACTGCCGGGCAAGCGGTTCGACTTCGCTGTTGCTCTCCAGCGCCACGATGACGCTGGCAGCACGAGCGTGTGCCGCCTGTTCCAGCAAGTCACTGCGCTTTTCAAACAGACGCCACTGCTCCGACAACGGTGCAGTGCCCTCGAGCACCGCACGTTGCGTGAGGTAAATGCGTTGGTCGTCGGTGCGCACCTGAAAAGGGCTGGACGAGGGCGATTTGCTCTGGGCAAACGCACCGTCTGTCACGCTCAGATCGAAGGCCTGCGCGGCGCAGACGCCCAAACCGCTGTGCCAGTAGTTGAGCTGATAACGCACACCGCCGTCCTGGCGATACAGCTGCGCCAGACCGGAAATCTGCTCGTTGAGATCAAGCAGTTTTTCATGCAACTGCGGGGCCTGATCACTGCACAGCACCAGCAGTGTGCAATTGCGTTTAACCAGCCATTGACGGGTACTTTCACACCAGCGTTGCAGTTCCAGCCCGGTGAAGTTCTCCAGGCTGTCAGCCGACAACATGAGCACCAGATGACTGTCACGTGCAAGATTGATGCGGTGCAGATCTGCCGTCAGCGACGTGAGAAATTTACGGGCCGACCCGGGAACAGCGAACAGGCGTAAGGCGGACGGACCACAATCTGCGTCCATGGATTCGACGACTGTTTGAGGGTCGATATGGGTACTGACCAAGGTGGCCAGATGCTGTTCGGTCAGCGCGGACAGGAACTGTCGGGCGAGCATGTCAGCATCCGATGCCAGATCCAGTGCGATCCAGTACAAACCTCCCTGGCGCAGCAGCATGTTCTCATCCTGCATCTGCCGGATGGCTAATGTGACATGACCCAAACGCGCTACCCCATCAATTCGAATGCACAGGCAACCCTCAGACCGAAATGGCTGAACGTTGGCAGAACTACAAGACTTTGAACTACAAAAAACGAGGCAAGCGCTCGTCAAGGCGGCGCGTTTGATACGCGTCGAACCTCAATATTCAGAGCGTGTAAATGAGTGCGATCATCCCCACCGCGCGATCTGATTCCTTCAACAAACCAGCCATGGCAGTGAACATTCATTCCGTGTGGCGCGAATAATGTGCCATCAAAGTGACACTGTCAATAATTTGAAAAGCTTGTTGTGCGCAACGGACGAACGGTAGTGGCGTGTCGTTTTTTTGGCGATATAAAACCGTTGCAAACTGTTACATAGCCTGAGAACAGCTCAAAACCGCTCCTATCAAACAACACGTAACTATCTGAATTACGCAAATCCTGTGGGACCGAATTCATTCGGGAATGGGCCAGTACATCCACTACATAATCTTCGTCTGGAATGCTGTCTTCCCGGATGAATCCGGTCCCACCAGCCCTCTGTTTACCGGGGCAGCTCTAAGGGTGACCGCAGGCAAATAAAAAAGGGCGCCTGAGCGCCCTTGAGTTTGTCTGCGTTTATTCCTGAGGCAGCGCCACACCCTTCGGCCATAGCAACCAGATATTGCCCTTCTGCTTCATGTCGCCCGCCAGATGACCCGCTTCATCGCCCGTGCCCCAGAACAAATCGGCACGGACCTCACCGGCGATTGCGCCGCCTGTGTCCTGTGCGGCAACCGGACGTACCAGAGCGGTACCGTCAGGACGGGTGGTCGATAGCCAAAGCAGGCTGCCCAACGGAATAACCTTGCGGTCAATTGCCACGCTGTAACCAGACGTCAACGGCACATTCAACGAGCCCCTTGGCCCTTCGTTGCTATCTGGGTTGCGGGTGAAGAATACGTAACTGGGGTTGCTCGCCAACAGCTCGGGGATGCGCGAGGGATTGGCTTTCGCCCATGCGGCGATGCTGCCCATGGTGATGTCTTCCTTGGGTATCGCGCCCTGCTCTACCAACCAGCGGCCAATGGCCCGGTAGGGTCTGCCGTTCTGATCGGCGTAAGCGATACGCAGCTGTTTGCCATTCTCCAGGCGAACCCGGCCAGAGCCCTGAATCTGCAGAAACTGCAGGTCCATCGGATCGGTCAACCAGGCAATCACGGGGGCATTCAGGCCCTGCGCACCAATAGTTGCGGCGTCATCGTAAGGCTTGAGCACGCGCCCTTCGAGACGTCCGCGCAGACGTTTGCCTTTGAGCTCCGGGTAGATGCTTTCCAGATTGACGATGATCAGGTCGTCAGGCACGCCATAGATCGGCACCGAAGCTTTGGCGGTTTTGGTCAGGCTGCCGGGGTAGACCGGCTCGTAGTAGCCGGTGATCAAACCGTCCGCGCTGCCGGTGGCCGAGCGCATGCTGTAGACCTGAAGATTCGCCTGCAGGAACTCACGGATCTGAGCGGCACTGGCATTCGCGGGCACTGTGGCCGCAGCGGCACAGGTCGCGCCCCAGACTGCATCGGCCTTGAGTCGCACACAGGCGCTGCGCCACGAAGCGAAACCGGCTTGCAAGTCGGCATCGGAGACCGCAGGCAGGGCATCCCAGGTCGCTTGGGTGTAAGTGGTATGCGGCGGGGGCGGTGGTTCTGGTGGCGGGGCTGGCTGTTTGTCTCCGCCATCGCAACCGACGAGCAGAATTGCCAACGGCACGGCCCAGGCCAGGCCTTTGCGCCATTGCTTGAAAGAAAGGTTCATGAGCACTGCGGCTCCCCTGGAGCGGTGTGGGCCGCAAGGGTACTCAATGCCCGCACGCGTGTCCAAAGGGCAAGGTGTCAGCTCAGGAATTACAGGTGATGACTGAGGAAATACCGTGTCATGTGTGACACAAATCCTGTGGGAGATTCTATGTTTGCCTGCAAGCGAGTTCTTGATCTTGCAGGACCGGCTTTAGCCGGGAGAGCGGTATGTCGCCAAAGAAAATTTAGCGAACATTCGGACTTCCTCCCGGCTAAAGCGGAACGCCGCCCGGCCGGTCCTACGGAATAGCGCGGTCTATGTGGGAGCGAGGCTTGCCCGCGATAAGGCTGGACACCATCTAAAGTGAACCGCGTCCTGCCCTATCGCGGGCAAGCCTCGCTCCCACAGGACCCTATTCCAATTCAAGCAACTGCGCTCAACCTCACTTCAACTGATTGGCAAACCGGCTCACAGCGCCCACCACCTGTCGGGCGCCTTCCTGGATTTCGACGATCACTGAGCCTGCATCGTTTGCCAGCCCCAGCCCTTGCTCGGCCTGACCCCGGCTGTTGGCCATTCCACGTACGGCGGCGTCCACCAGATTCTGGTTCTGCTGCACCACGTTGACGATTTCCTCGGTGGCTGTGCTCGTGCGCCCGGCCAGTTGCCGGACCTCATCGGCGACAACCGCAAAGCCTCGACCCTGCTCACCGGCCCGGGCGGCTTCAATGGCCGCGTTAAGCGCCAGCAGGTTGGTTTGCTGCGCGATGCCGCCGATGGTCTGAACGATTGAGCTGATCAGCAGCGACTGCTTGCCCAACGCTTCGATGCCTTCTGACGCCGACTGCATTTCGTCCGAAATCTTGCGCATGGTGTCTACAGTGTCCTGAACCACCGTCGCGCCGCGCTGGGCACTCAAGTCCGTACGCTGGGAAATCTCGAAAGCGATGCCTGCCGCTTCACTGACTTCAACCTCGCGCTCGACCTGATCGGTCACCACAGTCGCAAACTTCACAACCTTGTAAAGCTTGCCCTGAGCGTCATGCACCGGGTTATAGGTTGCTTCCAGCCATACCACACGACCACTGGCGTCAATCCGCTTGAACCGGCTGGCAACAAATTCGCCGCGATTCAAGGTCGCCCAGAACTCTTTGTATTTGGATGAAGCGGTTTCTTCAGGCTCGCAAAACATGCTGTGGTGCTTGCCCTTGATCTGCGAAAGGCTGTAACCCATACCGCGCAAGAACTGATCGTTGGCCTTGATAACATGCCCACTGAGATCGAACTCGATGACCGCAGTGGAGCGCAGCAACGCCTGTATGAATCCAGCATTTTCCGTGGCCAGTTCGATCGTTTCGGTGATGTCGGTACCGAAGCAACGAATCTCGGACAACTTGCCATTCTCGCCCATGATCGGATACCAGATCGCCCGCAACCAGGCCAGACTGCCGTCCACTTTGATAAAACGGTAGTTGTCGATGACCGATACGCCACTGTCGACCGCCGCCCGCAAGTTGCGGTAGCACTCCAGCTGTTTGACATAGGCTGGAATGAGATCGTCCAGCGGTCGGCCCAGCACACGGTCGGCGCCATAGCCCAGTGTTTTCAGAAAATTGTCGTTGATTCGGGTAATGCGATAGCTGGGATCAAGCGTGATGGAGAGCATCTGAGCATTCATGCCGACTTCCATCTGCCTGTAGATCGCCAACTCGGCTTGTTGCGCCTGTAATTCCTTTTTCAAGCGAGTGTTGAACATTTCGCCACCGGTCGATGTGTTGAGTATTTCGGTTATCGGCAAAGGGTGAAAAGGGCTTATGACCCTTTGTCAGATTTCACGCAACGCGCTAAACGCAACGAGATGCATAAGGTTGAGCCACTTCGGGTTCACCATTCACCCCCATATGAATGAATAAAGCAGACTTTCTGCCAGTGCGCGTGTTTTTTACAAGATGTTGCGAGCCAGCTTTACTTGGCCGAAGTGTCGTCTAGCATGTGAAGGGTCTCGCGTAGCATCTCCCCGCAGTATCAAGGATGGTCAGCCAGAGTGTGGTGGTCATGAAGATCCCGACCGGCGACCGCTCTATCCTCATGAACGGAGTTGAAAGCCACCGTATGAAAGCAATTGTCACCGGCATCACAGGACAGGATGGCGCCTACCTGAGCGAGTTATTGCTCGAAAAGGGCTACACGGTTTATGGCACCTACCGACGCACAAGCTCCGTGAACTTCTGGCGCATAAACGAACTGGGCATCCAGAATCATCCCAACCTGCACCTGATCGAATATGACCTGACCGACCTGTCAGCCAGCATTCGTCTGCTGCAGAAAACCGAAGCCACAGAAATCTATAACCTGGCAGCGCAAAGCTTCGTGGGCGTGTCCTTCGACCAACCCCTGACCACGGCAGAAATTACCGGCGTCGGCGTGGTCAATCTGCTCGAAGCCATACGCATCGTTAATCCGAAGATTCGCTTTTATCAGGCATCCACCTCCGAGATGTTCGGCAAGGTGCAAGCCATTCCGCAAATTGAAAGCACGCCGTTTTACCCGCGCAGCCCGTATGGCGTTGCCAAGCTTTACGCGCACTGGATGACCATCAATTACCGGGAGTCGTACGGAATCTTCGGTACCAGCGGCATCTTGTTCAACCACGAGTCGCCCCTGCGCGGGCTGGAATTCGTGACGCGCAAGATCACCGACTCCGTGGCCAAGATCAAACTGGGCCAACTGGACGCGTTTTCTCTGGGCAACATGGACGCCAAGCGTGACTGGGGTTATTCCAAAGAGTACGTCGAGGGCATGTGGCGCATGCTTCAGGCTGACGAGCCGGACACCTTTATCCTCGCCACCAACCGCGTGGAAACCGTGCGTGACTTCGTCACCATGACGTTCAAGGCCGTCGGTATGGACATTGAGTGGAAAGGCTCAGGCGAAGAGGAGCACGCGGTCGATGCGGTAACGGGCAAAGTGCTGGTGACGGTCAACCCGAAATTTTACCGTCCGAACGAGGTCGAACTGCTCGTCGGAGACCCGGCCAAGGCGAAGAAAATCCTCGGTTGGGAGTCCAAAACCACGCTAGAGGAGCTGTGCCGAATGATGGTTGAAGCCGATTTGCTGCGTAATGAAAGAGGCATTAGCTTCTGATGACTATTGCTGGCAAGCGCGCGTTGATTACCGGCATCCACGGTTTTACCGGTCGCTACATGGCCGCAGAACTCAAAGCCCAGGGCTGCGAAGTCATTGGCATTGGCCGTCAGCCGTCTGAAGAAGCGGGTTATTACCAGGTCGATCTGGCGGACACTGCAGCATTGCAAAAGCTGTTGGCCGAAATCCAGCCAGACATTGTGGTGCATCTTGCCGCAGTGGCATTTGTCGGACATGGCGTGGCGGATGCGTTTTATCAGGTCAACCTGATTGGCACTCGCAACCTGCTGGAAGCCATTGATGCCTGCGGTAAATCCCCGGACTGTGTGCTGATCGCCAGCAGCGCGAATGTTTACGGGAATGCCTCAGAAGGTTCGCTGGATGAAACAACGCCAGCCTCCCCCGCCAATGATTACGCGGTCAGCAAGTTGGCCATGGAGCACATGGCTAACCTCTGGCAGGCCCGACTACCTTTAATCATTGCGCGCCCGTTCAACTACACCGGCGTGGGCCAGGACGAAAACTTTCTGTTGCCCAAAATCGTCGCGCACTTTTTGCGCAAGGCGGACAGGATCGAACTGGGCAACCTTGATGTGTGGCGCGACTTCAGTGATGTGCGGGCGGTTGTCAGTGCCTATCGGGGGTTGCTGGAGGTTCAGCCTCTTGGGCAGACCATCAACGTCAGCTCGGGCGTCACTCACTCACTGCGCGAAGTGATAGACATGTGCAGCGAAATCACCGGCCATGAGATCATCACCGAAGTAAATCCGGCGTTTGTCCGGGAGAACGAAGTGAAGACGCTGTGTGGGGATAACTCGCGGCTGCGCGGGTTGGTGCCGGAGTGGCAGACGCCGCCGTTGAAAGAGACGCTGCGGTGGATGTTGGAAGGCTGATGCACGGCTAATGATTCACACATCTTGAATTGGAATGGGAATCCTCTGTGGGAGCTGGGCTTGCCCGCGATAAGGCTGGCGCGATTCTCTTTAGATCGCGTCCAGCCTTATCGCGGGCAAGCCCAGCTCCCACAGAGGAGAGCATTTCAATTTAAATGATAAGCACTGCCAATCAGTGCAACGAAGCCTCTCTCGATTTCGCTACGTCTTCAGCTTTCACTTCCCCGTTGCTCTGTCCAAAACGACGCAATACAAACGTGCTGACCGCTGCCAGCTCGGTATCGTTATAGGCGCGGGCGAAGTCGGGCATGCGTTGATCAGCGCGGAGCGTCCCTTGGGTGTGGCCCTCCAGCAGCGTCGCCATCAGGTTGGTGCCTGCCGGGTCGTTGACTGTTTTCAAGCCGATCAAGGTCGCAATGGCCGACTGATTACCCGTACCGTCCAAACGGTGGCAGCCCACGCAGGAGTCAGTGAAGACCTTGCTGCCCAGGCCTTTCTCCGCCTTGTCGTTGACCGCAACCGCTGGCCGCGGCACACCTTCACTACGTGCAGGCGTGGACTTGAGGTACACGGCAATCGCGTTCACATCTTCCGGCGTCAGGTAGCGCAGGCTGTGTTCGACAGCATCCGCCATCGGCCCGCCAGCACCGCCATAACCCGGCGCGTAACCTTTGGACAGATAGCTCACCAAAGCTTCCTGCGGCCAGGCACCGATCCCGTGTTTCGGGTCAGAGCTGATGTTATAGGCGCGCCAGTTGCCAATCTCGCCACCGGCCAGGGATTTACCGCTGCTCATGGCCTGGAAGATATTGCGCGGGGTATGGCATTCGCCACAGTGTCCAGGGCCTTGCACCAGGTAAGCACCGCGATTCCATTCGGCTGACTGTTTGCTGTCCGGCACGAAGCGTTCGTTATCGGCAAAGATCGCGTTCCAGAAGAACATGCCCCAGCGCTGGTTGAACGGGAACGCCAGGTCATTTTCTTTGGGCTTCTGACTGATCGGCTCAAGGCTGAACAGATAGGCCTTGATCGCCAGAATGTCCTCGCGCGGCATCAGTGTGTACGAGGTATACGGGAAGGCCGGGTAGTAATGCTTGCCGTCCTTGCCGACACCTTTTTGCAGCGCGCTGACGAATTCATCGTCGGTCCAGTTGCCAATCCCGGTTTCCTTATCGGGGGTAATATTCGGCGAGTACAACGTGCCAAACGGCAGTTTGAACTCCAGACCACCGGCATAGGGTTTGCCGCCAGGTGTCACGTGACATGCCACGCAATCAGCAGCGCGAGTCAGGTACTCGCCTTTGCTGATGAGGCTTTGATCAGCAGCCTGAACCGTCAGCCCAAAGCTTGCACCCAGTAAGGCGAGCGCATAATTCAACGTTTTCATAACAGCGCTCCTCAAAGAGTGAAATAGCCGGAACGGCTCAGTGGCAGACGACGCTCGCGTACTTTCGACGCGGCGAACACGGCGTTGACCAGCGCTGCAGCAGCAGGCACTGCGCCGGTCTCACCGACACCACCGGGGCTTTCTTCACTCTTGATCACATGCACTTCCACGGGCGGAGCATCACTCATGCGGATCTGCCGATAGGCGTGGAAGTTGGTCTGCACCACCTGGCCTTTTTCGATGAGGATTTCGTTGAACAGCGCAGCCGACAGGCCGAAGAGCGTGCCGCCCTCCATTTGCGATTCGACAGACCGTGGGTTGGTGGCAAAGCCGCAATCCACCACCGTGATCAGACGCTTGATGCGCATCCCTTTGTTAGCCTGCACTTCCAGCTCGACGATGGTCGCCACAAAGCTGCCAAACACGGCACTGACCGCTACGCCTCGACCGTGACCCGCTGGCAGAGGGGTTTTCCAGTCGGCGATTTCTGCAGCTTTCTTCAGTACTGCCTGAGCGCGGGGTTGCTCCTGCATCAGGCTCAAACGGTATTCAACCGGATCAACCTTGGCGTTGTGCGCCAGCTCGTCGATGAAGCTTTCGACGGCGTAAGTGCTGCGCAACGGGCCCACGCCACGCCACCAGGAAACCGGAATAACCTCCGGGTCCTGGCGGATGTAACGCACTTGCAAGCTGTCCAGTTTGTAGACCGGATCGATGGCCACTTCGACGGCGTCAGCATCCACACCGCTTTCCGGCAACTTGCCGACATAGGCGGCCATGACCGAAGCGCCTGCGATTCGGTGTTCCCAACCGACAGGCTTGCCATCTTTACCCAGCGCCGCATTCATGCGATCCACGTAATGCGGGCGGTATTTGTCGTGGGTCATGTCCTCTTCACGGCTCCAGATCAGCTTGATCGGGTAGCTGAGCTGGCGGGCGATGTCCACGGCCTGGAAGATGAAGTCCGACTCCAGACGCCGGCCAAAGCCGCCGCCGATGAGCTGGTTGTGGATAACTACTTTATCCACAGGCAGACCGGCGACCTTGGCCGCGCCCATTTGCGCAAAGCCAGGGGCCTGGCAACCGACCCACAGCTCGCACATGTCCGGACGCACATGAGCAACACAGGTCATGGGTTCCAGCGGCGAGTGAGACAGGAATGGCTGCTGGTACACGGCTTCAAACTGGCTTGAAGCGTTCTTCAGCGCCGCACCGATATCACCGGTCTGCTTGGCGAACACGCCGTCTTTGGAACTGGCGTCCAGCAGCTCTTTGTCCAGCTGTGCGGAATCAATCGACGCATGTGGACCGAAGTCCCATTCGATTTCCAGCGCCTTCAGCGCTTGCTGGCAGGACCAGAAATTAGTCGCAGTAACGGCGACAGCATTCTCCAGGCGGACCACATCGCGCACGCCGGGGACTTTGCGTGCTGCCTCGTCTTTCACGCTGCGCAGCTTGCCGCCATGGACCGGACAGGTGAGCGACGAAGCGATCAGCATTTCGGGGATTTTTACGTCGATGGTGAACTGCGCCGAACCGTTGACCTTGTGCGGCGTGTCCAGACGTTGAGCGGAAGTGCCCAGCAATTTGAAGTCGGCGATAGCCTTGAGCGGGACGTCCTTGGGAACCGGGAGCGCAGCGGCGGCTTCTACCAGTTCGCCATAGGCCAGCGTCTTGCCGTTAGGCCCCAGCACGTGACCGTTTTCGGCACGGCACAGGCTTGGCGCTACGTTCCAGCGAACGGCGGCGGCTTCGATCAGCAGAACCCGTGCGGTTGCTCCAGCTTTACGCAAAGGCTCCCAGGTGTAACGGGTCGATGAGGAGCCGCCGGTGGCCTGAAATTGCAAAATGTTGTCGGTGTACAGCGCCGCGTCGGGCGGCGACTCTTCGATCCTCACCGAGCTGAGCGGGACTTCCAGCTCTTCAGCGACCATCATCGCGATACCGGTCTGCACGCCCTGACCCATTTCGATTTTCGGCGAGATCACAGTGACCTGACCGTCGAGGGCTACGCGCACAAAGGCACCAAAACCCGGAGAGGCCTTGTCACCCAGACGAGCAGTGCTGACCGCTTCGGCCGCCATGCTGCGTGTGGCCATCGGCGGCAGCCAGGTGCTGATCACCAGCCCACCCAGCGAAAGCGCTCCACCCTTGAGCAGCCCGCGACGTGACACCGTCGCAGCAGATCCTTTTACTTCTGACATGATGTCTTCCTTCAGGCCTGACTGACGCTTTTGATGGCGGCACGAATCCGCGTATAGGTCGCGCAACGGCACAGATTCCCGGCCATGGCCTCGGTGATCTGTTCATCGTTGGCATCCGGATGCGCCTGCAGCAGCGCCACGGCAGACATGATCTGCCCCGGCTGGCAGTAACCGCATTGCACGACTTCGTGCGCGAGCCAGGCTTTTTGCACTTCCTGACCGACCGGCAATTCGCCGACGGCTTCAATGGTGGTCACTTTGCGCCCACCCACAGCACTGACCGGCAACACGCAAGAGCGCACCGCCTGGCCATCGAGATGCACCGTGCACACGCCGCACTGGGCAATACCGCAGCCATATTTAGTGCCCGTCAGGCCCAGCACGTCGCGCAGGACCCAGAGCAAAGGCATGTCTTCAGCGACATCCAGCTCATGCTGCTGACCATTGATCAGTAGTGTTTGCATCGTAAAACCTCTGGCATTCATCACGGTT
The DNA here is from genome assembly GCF_021147825.1 of Pseudomonas quasicaspiana. NCBI lineage: Bacteria > Pseudomonadati > Pseudomonadota > Gammaproteobacteria > Pseudomonadales > Pseudomonadaceae > Pseudomonas > Pseudomonas quasicaspiana. The sequence continues at coordinate 19,174 of NZ_JAGTPI010000049.1, read as the reverse complement.
AACCGCTGATGCATCGCCTCGGCGACGCTGGTCCACAGCGGTTTCGGTTCGGTTCGTTATAGTTCTGTGATCACCCGGATCGTTGCCGGGTGATTTAAAAGTAGCGCGCCTGTGAAAACTCCGGAGGATTTAATCCGGCTGGCAGAAACAAAATAAAGAAAGACAGCAGGTACGGCAGCCGCTCTACGGCGTGACTTGCGCAATACCTTGACGAGGATCGTCAGCAATACGGTCGTGCGCGGATAGTACGCGTGTGCTGGCTAAGGACGAAATGCCTAGAACTCCGGGGTTCGTGCCTGATTCCATGCATTTCCTGATTAAACGCTTGGAATACACCCTTACAGGTTTTACACAACTCCGTAGGACCGGCTTTAGCCGGGAGGGGGTCAGAACATCCAGAAGATCTACTTCTATTGAAATACTGTCCTCCCGGCTAAAGCCAGTCCCACGTCATCAGTGATTCCTGTAGGAGATTCTATGCTCGCCCACGTCAGTGATTCCTGTGGGAGCCGAGCTTGCTCGCGATGAACGATAACGCGGTCCGGCTGAAACAACGCGTTGCCTGCATCGCGAGCAAGCTCGGCTCCCACAATGGATATGCGCCAGGCACTAATTACTTCACAAATCTCTGAACTATCGATTTGAGCTTTCCTATTCTTCTCGCTCATCACGCCCACCTAAGATCAGGCCGCGTCACTTGCTTGAGTAATCTTTTGAGGTTGATCGATGAAGCTGGAAATATTCCGCACCCTCTGGGGCTATACCGCGAGCAAAACCCAGGCTCTGGAAGAACTGCTCGAAGCCGGGTTCGACGGAATGGAAGCGCGCCTGCCACTGAGCGCTGCGGAGCGTGCCGAGTTCGCGGCGTTCTTGCGGGCCAATCAGGTGGGCTATATCAGCACTGTCTTCACCGCTTACGACGTGCTGCCAGAACAATCAGCGACAGTCGCCGAACACCTCACTGATCTGGACAAGAAACTGGGCTGGGCGAGTGAGCTGTCGCCACGCTTCGTCAACGTGTTGGCCGGTAATGATCGTTGGCAATTAACACAACAAGTGGAGTTCTTCGGTCAGGCTCTGGAACTGGCGCGCAAGCACGGTCAGTTATGCACTTTCGAAACTCATCGCTCGCGCTCGTTGTTCAATCCGTGGGTGACCCTTGAACTGATTCGGCAATTGCCGGACCTGCGTTTCACCAGCGACATCAGCCACTGGATCGTGACATGCGAGCGTCTGCTCAACGATCCGGAAGATGACCTGAGCGCTTTCGTTGAACGCGTCCATCACATTCAGGCCCGGGTTGGTTACGACCAGGGCCCGCAAGTCCCGCATCCCGCCGCACCGGAATACGCAAAGGAATTGGCCTTCCATCAGCAACACTGGGAAGCGATCTGGCGCTCGCAACAGGAGCGCGGCTATCAAGTCACTACGCTGACGCCAGAGTTCGGCGCCGATGGCTACCTGCATCACCTGCCCTTCACCAATGTGCCGGTGGCCGATTTGTGGTCGCTGAACACCTGGATGGGTAAGACCGAACGCGAACACTTCCAGCGCTTCTCCCAATCCACCTACCGCTAATGGAGCCTGTTGTCATGCCGGATCACTCTCAAGCCATCGCCAACTTCAACAGCATCCCGGTTGTGGATATCGCCGGGCTGTTCAGCACCGATATTGCCCAACGCCAGGCGGTGGCCGAAGACCTCGGCAAAGCGGCGCGGGAAGTCGGCTTTCTGTACATAAAGAATCACGGCATTGATCTCACGTTGATCGATGGACTGCGTCAGGCCGCCAAGGATCTTTTTGCCCAGTCGCTGGATTACAAGATGCAGCATTACATCGGCACGTCGCGCAGCCATAAAGGCTTCGTGCCGGAAGGTGAGGAGGTGTATGCCAAAGGCAAGCCGGACCACAAAGAAGCCTTCGATATCGGCTTTGAAGTGGGTGATGAAGACCCGCTGGTGATCGCCAAAACTCCCCTGATCGGCGCCAACGAATGGCCGGATCTGCCGGGCTTCAAGCCTGCGGTACAAGCTTATTACGCTGCGGTGTTCGCTCTGGGTCGACGACTGTTCGATGGCTTCGCGTTGGCACTCGGCCTGGAAGAAGGCTACTTCGACGCGATGGTCACTCGACCGCCGTCCAAACTGCGCCTGATCCACTACCCCTTCGACGACGCCGCACAGGATGCGCCCGGTATTGGTGCACACACCGATTACGAATGCTTCACGATCTTGCTGGCTGACAAGCCGGGCCTGGAAGTGATGAACGATCTGGGTGAATGGATCGACGCGCCGCCTGTAGAAGACGCGTTCGTCGTCAATATCGGCGACATGCTGGAGGTAATGACCGCTGGTACGTTCGTTGCAACGGCCCATCGGGTCAGAACCGTCAGCGAAGAACGCTATTCATTTCCACTGTTCTACGCCTGCGATTTTCATACGCAAATCAAACCGTTGCCGCAGTTCACCAAGGCAGGCGCACAGGATTACGAGGAGATCACCATCGGCGAACACATGTTCGGCCAGGCACTGCAAACCTATCAGTACCTGCGCAGAAAAGTGGAGAACGGCGAATTGAAGCTTTATGAAAAAGCCCGAAAGCCTTCGAGCTTTGGCCACTTGAAAAACCAGGCTTCAGAACCGCTCTGAATTGCCCGGCTAAACCCTTTTCCCAACTCTACCGTGCTTACCTTTCTCTACTTTGGAGTCTTCGACGATGCGCAATAAAAAGAACATTGCTGTCCGCTTGACCGTGCTTGCCGCCGCCGTGTTTGGCGCGACGCTGGCACACGCCGCCACTACCGTGACACCGGGCGTGTTCAAAGTGGGGATGGAGATCACTTATCCACCGTTCGAATCCTATGACGAGAAGAAAAATGTCGTCGGTTCAGATCCCGAACTGGCGCACATGCTTGCCAAGCACATGAACCTCAAGGCGGACTTCGTCGACACCAAGTTCTCCAGCCTGATCCTCAGCCTGAACTCGGGTCACTACGACGCGATCATCTCGGGTATGTACATCACGCCGGAGCGTCAGACCCAGGCACAAACCATTGCCTACGCCAAAACCGGCGCAGCGATCATGGTGCTCAAGGACAGCAAGATCAAACCCAAGGTGCCGGAAGACCTCTGCGGCCTGAAAGTCGGCCTGGAAAAAGGCACGACCTGGGTTGCCCAGTTCAACAAGCTGTCGGTGGATTACTGTGTGCCGAACAACAAAGGCGCGATCTCGGTCAGCGAATTCCCATCAGCCCCTGAAGTGACTCAGGCGCTGCTGTCGGGCAACGTTCAGGCACAAGTCGAAATCGACGGCGCGGCCGGCATGATCGCCGAACGCACCAAAGGCCGCGTGGTGGTCAGCACTGAGCATTCGATCTATCAGCAGACCCTTGGCATTTACGTGAAGAAGGGCAACGAGGAGCTGTATCAAGCGCTGCTCAAGGCCTTCGACGAGACCAAGAAATCCGGCGAATACGATGCGTTGCTGAAGAAATACAACCTGGAAGCGCCGAGTAACTGATTCACAGCATTAAACGCCCCCAATCGGTAGGAGCGCGTTTGCCCGCGATAGCGTCAGTCGAGTCGATAACTCAGTCGACCTGTAGACCCAATCGCGGGCAAGCGCGCTCCTACAGGTTGCTGTGCGGCTGACCTTGAGGTGTACATGCAATTCGAATGGGCTTACTTTTTTTCTCTGTTTTCGATGGTGGACTTCTGGAAGTCCTGCATCACCGTCATCCAGCTCAGTGCCCTGGGCTGGTTCATCGGCATGCTGCTGGGGTTTCTGCTGGCTTCGGCCAAGCTGTCGGCTTCGCGCTGGGTCCGTATTCCAGCGTCGATTTATATCTGGTTCTTCCGCAGCGTCCCGCTGTTGGTGCTGGTGGTGTTCATCTACAACCTGCCGCAGATGCTGCCATTCACCCGCGACCTGTTCTCCGATCCGTTCTATTCAGGCCTGTTTGCGCTGGTGGTCACGGAAGCGGCGTACATGGCCGAGATCCATCGCGGCGGGCTGATTTCCGTGGCCAAGGGTCAGAAAGAAGCCGGGCGTGCGCTGGGTATTGGCGTCCTGGGCATGCAGCGGCTGATCGTGATCCCGCAGGCGTTTCGTATCTCGCTGCCAACGCTGATCAACGAATACATCACCGTGGTCAAACTGACCTCGATCATCTCGGTCATTTCCCTGACTGAACTGCTGACCGTGGGCCAACGCCTGTACGCGCAAAACTTTCTGGTCATGGAAACCCTGTCGGCCGTGGCAGTGTATTACGTGATGATCGTCACCGTGTTTGGCTGGCTGTTCCACTGGCTCGAACAGCACCTGGAACTGAACAATCGCAAGCCGCAAACCCTGGATGACGCCAGCGTGCAGCAATTAAGGGCCAGCCTTCCGGTGGCTGTTTCGAAAGCAGCCGCTCCGGTCGAAAACGGGCTCGCGCCAGCGCTGCAACTGCACACGATTCATAAAAGTTACGGCAAACACGAAGTGCTCAAGGGCATCAATCTGGACGTAGCTGTGGGTCAGGTAATCTCTATCATCGGTCCGTCTGGCTCAGGCAAGACCTCGTTGATTCGTACCGTCAACGGCCTGGAAAGCATTGATGACGGCGAGATCATTCTGTTCGGCGAGAGCTTCATTCACGCAGGTGACAAGCCGAACAATCCGCAGATCCGTCGCGGGGTGCAGCGCATCGGGATGGTGTTCCAGAACTTCAACCTGTTCCCGCACCGGACGATCCTCGACAACGTCACCCTCGCCCCGCGTTATCACGACCGGGATCGGGTGATCAGCGAGCAACGCGCCTACGCACTGCTGGACAAGGTTGGCCTGCTGGCCCACGCACACAAGTATCCGCATCAGTTGTCCGGCGGGCAGCAGCAACGCGTCGCCATCGCCCGCGCCCTGGCAATGGACCCGCAGATCATGCTGTTCGACGAACCCACCTCTGCGCTGGACCCGGAACTGGTAGGAGATGTGCTGAAGGTCATCAGCGACCTGGCGAAGGAAGGCATGACCATGCTGATCGTCACCCACGAAATGGACTTCGCCATGTCCATTTCAGACCGGGTGATTTTCATGGAAAACGGCGTGGTCCAGGCCGATGCTGGACCGCAGACCATTCGTGCGGGTCAGGCTGGGGAACGGGTGATGCAGTTTATGGGGCTGGATCGCTAATACACTCCCCTCTGTGGGAGCTGGGCTTGCCCGCGATAAGGCTGACGCAGTCCACGACAGAACAGCGTCGCCTGTATCGCGGGCAAGCCCGGCTCCCACAAGGATTGGTGCACCCGTGCAAATAAAGAGTGTCTGTCAGACCTTCAGCATCTTCGCGGGCGCTTCGCCCAGATCCCAGAACAACCCGGTCGCGGCTTTCAGGCCTTGCTCCACAACACTCTCAAGCAGATGTTCATCCGGCGCGTGCTGTTTGCAGGATGGATAAGAGTGCGGCAGCCAGACCGTCGGCAAGCCCAGTACATCAGCGAAGCAGTGGTTGGGAATCGTCCCGCCCAGGTTCGGCAAAATGCTCACCGGCTCACCAAGACTCCGGCTCACCGACTGCTGCACAAACCCAACCCACGGATGACGTGGATCAAGGCGGGTCGCGGCATACCCGCCCTCGATATTGATCTGCACATCTTCAAAGCCATGCTGATCCAGGTACTTGCGCAGGTTGCTCTCCAGCGATTGCCAGTCAGTACCGTCGACAAAACGCAACTGGCACACCGCTTCGGCCCGCCCCGGAATCGCGCCGATCACTTTGACCGTGCTGCCGGACGACAAGCCGACGACCTCAAGAGTGTTGCAGCCGAACAGTTTTTCGCCTGTGGTCAGGCCCGGTTCGCCCCAGTTCGGGTTGAGCTGCGGGTCAAAGCTTTCGCCCCCCACCGGCAGATCACGGATCAGCGCCGACACGTATTCCGGCATGGGTGCCGGCCGCAGGCATTCAGCGAGTAGTTCGCCCTGAGCAGAAACCAGTGATGACAAGGCGTGGCCCAGCACGATGGCCGGGTTGGTAATAATCCCGCCCCAATTGCCCGAATGACGGCTGCCGTTACCGGTGTCCAGCGTCAGACGGAACTGGCAGACGCCACGGGAGCCAAGGAACAACGTCGGCAGATCGTGTCGTACACGCGGGCCATCGGAGGCCAGAAACAGATCAGCGGCCAGCTCTTCGGCGTTGTCACGGCAGGCTTGTTCAAGACCCGGCGAGCCAACTTCTTCACTCATCTCGAAAATGATTTTCAGGTTGTAGCCGAGCTTGCCTTCGCGCGCCTGCAACACCGCTTCGAGCGCGGCCAGGTTGATGCTGTGCTGGCCCTTGTTGTCGGCCGTACCGCGACCATAAATGCGCCCGTCCTTGATGCTCAATTGCCAAGGGGCAGTGCCTTCCTGCCAGAGTTCGTCCTGGCCGCTGGTGACGTCGCCATGGCCGTAAGTCAGCAAGGTCAGCAACGCAGGGTCTTCAATGCGCCGAGCAAAAAGCAGCGGTGGCTTGCCGCAGTGCGGGTTTTCAACAAAGCGGCAGGTGAATCCCAAACGGACCAGCAATGGTTGCAATTCGATCAGTAAATAGTCACGCAACGGCTGGGCGCACTCAGGGTTCTGGCTCTCGGTACGTTGCGCTACACGGCGGCTCAGGGTCTCAATAAACGCCCCGGAATTGAGGGTTTGAGCGGCAAGTTCAATGGCGTGCTCTCGGGTATGCAAGGGGGTTGAAGACATCAGGATTACCTTTCACGGGGCGTTCAGTCGTGCTGAAAAGCAGCTCGACCAGCAATGAAATCAAGGGTAACGTTGCCGCCTGACTTGCAACAATTATCAAGTTTGCAAGCTATCCTTGCCTTTAGAACAAACCTGATCTGCACAGCGATGAGGCAGCAATAGGGAGCTGATATGCATGATCTGCCGCTGCGTTATTTCCACAGTGTGGCCCGGACCGGTTCGCTATCGGCAGCGGCCGAAGAGCTGCATGTCGCGGTGTCTGCGGTCAGCCGCCAGATCAGCAACCTTGAAGAGAACCTCGGCTTGCAGTTGTTCGAGCGCAAGCCGCGCGGCATGCAACTGACCGAGCCGGGCGAATTGCTGCTGGCCTATGCCACGCGCAACATGCTGGAAGTGAAGAACGTGATCGCCGAAATGCGCGGCGTGAACACCTTGCAGCAGCACCGGATTGTGCTGGCCTGCCCGGAAGGGATGGCGTGGGAATTTTTGCCGAGGGTCACGGCAGAGTTTCGTAACTTCCATCCTGGGGCGAGTTTCGATGTGCACGTGGTGGACGCGGCCCGCGCATCGCAACTGGTCAAGGAAGGTTCGGTGGACATCGCCCTGACCTTCAGTCTGACGCCAACTCAGGGCGTTGAAATATCCCTGAGTTGCGACTCACCCATCAGCGCCCTCATGCCCGCCAGCCACCCGCTGGCCAACCGTGAATCCCTTGAAGTGAAAGACCTGAGCGAATTCCCGCTGGCCCTGCCCTACACAGGCTCGACCCTGCGCTATCTGTTCGATATCGCCTGTCACATGCAGGGCATCAACATCGTGCCCGCCTACACCAGTCAATCGTTGGGCACGATCTATAGCGTGGTTAGGTATTCCCAGGATGTTATTGCGCTGTGCGGCACCGTCACCGTCAATGGCTCCACCACCCGGGACAATCTGGTGCTGGTGCCCATGAGCGATCCTCAGTTACGCCAGCGCAGCCTGCAAGTGCAGATCATGGCCGGACGCAAACTGCCGGTGTTGGTGCGTTACTTTCTGAGTTTTCTGGAAGAGCAACTGGTGACGGCGAGCACAGTCACCAAAGGCTGATGCGGCTCTTGTCAAAAAACTCAACTAACTGATCTGGAATGCTTTTGCGTAGGAGCGCGCTTGCCCGCGATTCGGTGTGTCAGCCGATAAATATATCGGCTGCGCTGACGCTATCGCGGGCAAGCGTGCTCCTACAGGTCCTTCGTTGACGTGCTGTCAGGCCAGCTTCAGCAGTCGACGGATCGCGAACAGGGTGACCAGACTGAGCACACCTGTGACGAGCAGGTAGTAACTCGGCGCGAGGTTGTCGCCGCTGGCACTGATCAGCCACGCGATGATGAAGGGCGTGAAGCTGCCGAACACCGTGGTGCCAATGTTGTAGCTCAGGGCCATGCCGGTGGCGCGCACCTGGGTCGGGAACAGCTCTGACATCAGGGCAGGCAGGCCACCGAAGTAGATCGCCTTGAGGATGCTCATCCAGAACAATACCGCCAACAACACCAGCAACGTCGGGTTGGCTGCCAGCCAGGAAAACGCCGGATAGATACTGAGGATGAAGATCAGCGACGCGCCGAGCATGATCCGGGTACGACCAAACACGTCGGACAGATGACCAATGAACGGCGTCAGAATAGTCAGCACCAGCCCACTGAGCAGCGTGCCCGCAAAGCCGATGGACGCGCTCAGGCCCAGCTGTTTGACGGCATAAGTTGGCATGTAAATGATCACGTAGGTGGCCGACGTGGACAGCATCAGTGCGCCGACAGCAAGTAGCATGCGGTACTTGTGCGCCTTGAACAGTTCTCCTACAGGCGCATGGCTGCGCTCACTTTCCTTGAACTCCCCAGCCTCTTCGATGTGACGACGGATGTACAAGCCGACCGGGCCGATCATCAAACCGAACAGAAACGGAATGCGCCAGCCCCAGGATTCAAGCTGGTCCACCGTCAGCGTGGTAGTCAGTAACAAACCGAACCCTGAAGCCAGCAAACTGCTGATGCCCTGACTGGCAAACATGAAACTGGAAAGCAGCCCTTTGCGTTCCGGAGCATGTTCCACCAGCAAAGCGGTTGCGCTGCCGAACTCGCCACCCGCGGAAAATCCCTGAATCAGACGCGCCAGGAATATCCCGATCGGCGCCCAGACACCGATAGCCGCGTAGGTCGGCATGATCGCAATCAGCAGCGTGCCGAGCATCATCAGCCAGATCGATACCAGCATCGCTGACTTGCGACCGACACGGTCGGCATAGGAGCCCAACACGGCCGCGCCCAAGGGGCGAATCAGGTAAGAGAGTGCGAAAGTACCCAGCGCCAACAGTAGCGATACCGTCTCGTCAGCGGTGGGGAAGAACAGTTTGGAGATGGTGATCGCGAAGAACCCGTAGACGATCAGGTCGAACCATTCCAGAGCATTGCCAATCGACGAGGCGATCACCAGTTTGTACAGCTTGCCTCTGGACATCGGCGGTTTCGCGGGAGACTGGGCCGCTACGTGCGCAGTTGTCATGCGTGGTTCTCCAACTCGTCAAGGAATGGGTCTTTTACCCCTGACGAGGGGGCTGACCTTTGACGTGATGGTAGGGGCGGGCAACCCTTCACACAATTATGCATTTCAGAACATTTCATTGCTCTGAACGCAAAGCGCCGGTGCGATATTTTGGCTTTTTTGAGCGTTATTGGTGCTCACCTCCCCCCTGTAGGTGCTCGTGCGCTCCTACAGGGAGAGGTGGGTTTTGTGGTTTTTACAGCTCCAGCATCAACCCACTCAGGCGCTTTACCTTGCGCCGCAGTGCTTCTTCGAACACGCCTTTGCGCGGTTCGATCAGACTGAACCAGTGTTTGGCGCGGGTGATGCCGGTGTAGATCAGCTCTTTGGTAAGGACCGGATTTAGCGCCTCGGGCAGGATCAGTGCGGTATGGGCGAACTCCGAGCCTTGGGATTTGTGCACAGTCATGGCGTAAACCGTTTCCACATCGTTGAGCCGACTCGGCAAAACGAAACGCACCCCGCCGCTGCCGTCGTTGCGCGGGAAGGCCACGCGCAATACCTGTTTGCCTGCTTCCGGCCCGTCGCGCTCTGGCAGGCGCAAGGCGATGCCAATGTCGCCGTTCATCAAGCCAAGCCCGTAATCATTGCGGGTCATCAACACCGGCCGACCTTCGTACCAATGCTGATCGCTTTCAATCAGCCGGGCTTCGTACAGCGCGCTGGTGATGCGCCGGTTTAGCCCCTCAACGCCCCACGGTCCTTTACGCACAGCGCACAACAACTGAAACGCGTCGAACGCATCCAGTACCGCTCGCGCCCAATACCCCCAACGCTCGTCTTCCAGCGCGGCATCCTGTGGCGGACGCTGCGCGGCCATCACGCCCAGATAATGGCGATAGCCCTGCGGGCCTTCCGAGCCTTGGTCGAGTCCTTCGAGTAGCAGGCGCTCCAGTGAACGGTCCTGCTCATTCTTGAGGGCCAATGCGTGCAAATCCGCGTGGCTACGAGCGGCCAACAAAGCGCGCGCTTCGGTGGACTGCTGCTGATTGACCAGCCGCGCCAATTGCCCGATACCACTTCCTTCGCCAAAGCGCCGCGAGTAACGCAACATCGCCACTTGCTGAGCCAGCGGATGCTGCTGCTCATCGCCTTGCTGCAAACCGGCGCGATTCAAGTCTTCGCCGCTGATTACTTCCAGCCAGCGCTGGGTTTGCGGGCTGTAAAGCCCGGCTTCGGCATCACGGCATAAATCGCCCAATACAGCACCCGCCTCAACGGAAGCCAACTGGTCTTTGTCACCCAGCAGCACCATGCGCGCATGGGGTGGCAGCGCTTCCAGCAGATTGGCCATCATTTCCAGGTCGATCATCGACGCTTCGTCCACCACCAACACATCCAGGGGCAGTAGATTCCCGGCGTGATGACGGAAGTGCCGCGTGCCCGGACGGCTGCCCAGCAAACGGTGCACCGTAGTGACTTCGGCAGGGATTTTCTGACGCACGTCTTCACTGACCGTCAGGCTCTGCACTTGCTGGCTGATGGACTCAGTCAAACGCGCCGCCGCTTTACCGGTGGGCGCAGCCAGACGAATCCGCAACGGCTGACCGGCTTGAACAGCCGGGGCCTGCAATAACGCGAGCAAGCGAACAACCGTGGTGGTTTTACCGGTGCCCGGCCCGCCCGTGATGATGCTGAATGCGCCGCGAGTCGCCAGCGCACAGGCCAGTTTCTGCCAGTCGATCAGCGCATCCGGCGTACTGCTCGGCGGGAACAGTGCATTCAAACGTTGAGCGAGGTCATCAGAAACGGCCTCTCGCTGTGCCAGCCGCTGACGCAAGATCGCGCCGATGCGCCGCTCGTACGTCCAGTAACGGCGCAAATACAAACGCCGGTCAGACAACACCAATGGTTTGCTGGCCGCACTTTCACTGGCGTCATCGCCTCGGGCAACCAACGTGCTGGCCAGCAATGCCTGGCACCATGCGTCACCATCCTGCGCTACCAGCAACTGTGACGGCAGCAGCATCGGGCCGCTTTGCACATCGCCTTCGGGAGGCAATGACAAGGCGAAGTCCGGTTCTTTAAGGGTTTCGTATAGGTCCAGGCAAACATGGCCGTGGCCGAGTTGGTGACTGGTCAACGCAGCGGCCAGCAGAACCAGTGAATCGGCGGACGGATCCAGCTCACTGAGGAACGCCACGAAAGCCTTATCCAGAGCCCGCAGCCAGCCGCGCTCGACCCAACGCTCAAGCAACAGCAGCAGGTCGCGAACGTTGGTCAATGGCGTTAGGTCAGCCAGACTCTGTGCATCCAGAGGGGTGGGCAGCAGTTCAGCGAATGAGCGAGTCATGCGGGTTCTCCGGTCAGGACGAACTCTTCAGTCACTGACTTGCCTTGAAACAGTAGATCCAGACCTTCGATCAGCTCCCGTGGCGGCCGGGTAAACCAGGCGCCCTGACTGGTTGAATAAGCGCCACGCAGGAACACATAAAGTGCGCCGCCCATATGTTGGTCGTAGTCGTAATCGGCGAGACGCGCCTTGAGCTGGCGATGCAGAGCCAACAGATAGAGCACGTATTGCAGGTCATAACGGTTGTCCAGAATCGCACTGGTCATGGCGTCCTGGGTGTAGCTTTCATCGTCCGGGCCGAGCCAGTTGGATTTGTAATCCGCCACGTAATAGCGACCTTCGTGTTCAAAGGTCAGGTCGATGAAGCCCTTGAACATGCCGTTCAAAGACACCGTTTCGGTTGCCGCGCGCGGGGCGTTGTCGTGGGTGTAGCGGCGCACCAGAGCGTCCATTTGTGCGACGTTGACCTTGTGGCAGGCGAACCAGAACTCCATTTCGATGCGGTACTGATTGGGCTGATCCATCGCGCCTAGAGAAACCGGCGTACTGTCGGCTGTCAGCGACAACGGCAAATTCAGAACCTGTTGCAGCCAGCCGCTCAGCGTGTCGATCCAGCCTTCCCAACCACGTCGGTTACAGCGCCGAGCCACAGCATCCTTGAGCTGTTGCGGATCGCTGACGGCCTTGGCAAAACCTTCGTTGCCCGCCCATTCCAACAAACCATGGAGGAAGGTGCCGGGATTAGGGCCGCGTGGAAAACGGTGGATATCACCGCCGCTGACCAGCACTTCACGCGGCGCTTCGGGGTCGAGGCGTTCGTCATCGAACAGCTTTTGCGCTTGCGGGCTGTCCGGTGATTCGTCGCTATCACTACCCGCGGTGATCGTGTCGCCGATGCGCAATGCGCTATAAGAGGCAATCCACCAATTTTCGGCAGCTCGGCGTTTGGGCATGCGCGGTTTGAGCAAGGTTGCTTCATTGCGTGGCGGGCTGAAGGTTTCTGCGGTCGCGGCAGGGACGTCTTCGACGCTGATCCCGTCGCAACCTTCGCCCAGATCGCGTAGCCATGAAGCCAGGCCTGCCGACTCGACCAACGGCATGCCGCCGCCCAGCAGGTAACCCAACGCCGAGCGGTGCAACATCGAGCTGCTGGAATTACCGCGCTTGAGGTCGGCCACGCCCAGCCAACAGGCATATTCAGCGCGGGTCAGGGCCACATAAAGCAGACGTAAATCTTCAGCCAGACGCTCGTTGTCGGACTGTTCGATGAGGGCAGCGGTAGGCTTGAGACTGACTTGCGCCCTACCGTTTTCATCGTGGAAATGCAGTGGTAGACGCGTGCCATCCACCGGTTTGCTGGAGCAAATGAACGGCAGGAACACCAATGGATACTGCAAGCCTTTGGACTTGTGGATGGTCACGACCTTGACCAGTTGCTCATCACTTTCCAGACGCAAAATCTGTTCTTCACCCGCCTGACCGGACATCGCCAGATGCTCGCCCAGATGGCGGATCAACGCCTGTTCGCCATCCAGTTCGGCAGCGGCTTGCTGCAGTAACTCGGACAGGTGCAGCAAGTTGGTCAGGACACGCTCGCCATCATTTCGGGTGATCAGGATCTGCGGCAAATGGAAGTCGTGCAGCAAGCGGCGCAGCATCGGCAATACGCCCTGGTTACGCCAGATCAGGTGATAACCGCGGAACTGCATGACCCGCGCTTCCCACGCTAATTCGTCCTGATTCAAGCGCTCCAGCTCTCCCAGCGGTAACGCCAGGGTGATGCATGCCAATGCGGCGCGCAGGGTACGTTCGGAGTCTGGTTCGGCGCAGGCCTTGAGCCAGGCCAACACGTCATGCGCTTCCTGAGCGGCGAACACTGAATCCTTGTCGGACAAGTAAACGCTGCGCACGCCACGGGCCGACAATTCGCCGCGCACCGCCTGAGCCTCTTTGCCGTCACGCACCAGAATCGCGATGTCGGCAGGCAGCAGGCCTCTCAGGTCTTTATCCACAGCGGCGAAACCGGCGCGGCCTTGTTGCCCGGCGTTAAGCAGCCGGACGATTTCACTGGCGCAACTGGCAGCCAGTTGCTGGCGATAGCTGACGCCGGATACCGGCTGATCACTCGCCAGTTGCCAGACATTCAGGGCAGCCAGCGGTGTGCCGTCTATTTGCAGAGCGTCTTTGCGACCTTGAGAAAGCGCATCCGAGAATGGCACATCGTTCTTGTCGCCTTCGCGAAACAGGAAAGCACCACGCCCTTCCGGACGCTGCTCGGCACGCTGAAACACGTGGTTAACCGCTTCGACCATGGAGTGGCTGGAACGGTAGTTGGTGTCCAGCGTATGCCAGCGGCCAACCGTGGCCTGACGCGCGCGCAGGTAGGTGTAGATGTCGGCACCACGGAAGGCGTAAATCGCCTGCTTGGGGTCGCCGATCAGGAACAACCCGGTTTCGGTGTCGTTTTCTTCAAGGCGATAGATGCTCTCGAAAATCCGGTACTGCACCGGGTCGGTGTCCTGGAACTCATCGATCAAGGCGACCGGAAACTGTTCGCGAATCAAGGTCGCCAGACGCTCGCCGCCTGAGCTTTGCAGCGCAGCGTCGAGCCTGAGCAGCATGTCATCGAAACCCATTTCGGCGCGACGACGTTTCTCTGCTTCGAAGCGCATACCGACCCAGTGTGCAGCATGTTCGAGCACCGCGGCATCGGGTGTCGGCAAGGTATCGAGCGCGACTTTAAGTTCGACCATCGCCTCGAAAGCAGGATGCGAAGGCGGATTGCTCTTCCACGCCTCAGCAATACCGTCGGGCGTCAGTCGGGTGAAGCCGGTGCCCAGATCGAGCTCTTCCAGTTCGTCATCAGCAGCCCAGGCAGTGAGCTTTTCAAACCAAGGCCGGAAATAGCGCTCCTGCATCTTGCGCCCATCGACCACCTTGCACGCCACGCCATCGATGCAGATTGCATGCAGCTCGGCAGCCCAGTTGGTCCACGGCGACTTAAGTGCTTTGAGCGCCTCGCGACGTTGCTGCAGAGAGGCGGTGATCAACTCGGCAGGGTCTTGGGTCGGGACCGCCCGGTCGCTGCCAAAGAGGCTGCGCACCCGAGGTAACAAGGCCGCCGGACCACTCCAATTGGCGCGTACCCAGTTCAGGGCATCGCCACTCATGGGGTAGCAGAACAGTCGCCAGTAGTCGCGTAGCACTTCGCCAAGCAAATCGCTGTGATCGGTTTCCAGGGTCTGGGTGAACAGGCTGCCGCTGTCGAAAGCATGTTCGCGCAGCATGCGCTGGCACCAACTGTGGATCGTCGATACCGCAGCTTCGTCCATCCATTGTGCTGCAATGTCCAGGCGACTGGCGCAGGCTGGCCATTGCTCGGGCGTGAATTGCTCGCGCAGTTCGTTGATCAACTCATCAGGCGCGCTGATTTCTTCGCGAAAGAAGCGTGCGGCTTCGGCCAACCGGATGCGAATCCGGTCGCGCAGTTCTTTGGTCGCGGCATCGGTGAAGGTGACGACGAGGATTTGCGGCGGCAACAGTTCACGGCCAAAACCGGCGACATCACCGCCATGGCCGAGAACCAGACGCACATAAAGCGCCGAAATGGTGAAGGTCTTGCCGGTTCCGGCGCTGGCTTCGATCAGTTGGCTGCCACGCAGCGGGAAACGCAGAGCCAAGGATGCGGTGTGTTGAATGTCGGTCATGCGCTGGCTCCTTCACTTTGCCAAGGCGCGTCGAAAATCGGCTTGTAGAGCGCATCGCACCAGCCAGCAAACTCTTCGCTTTCGATCAGGGCATCGAAGTCCGGAAATTGCCGGGCCAGCGCAGTGCTTTCGCGTCGCTCGCCATCAGTGGTTTGTCCGTCGCCTTCGTAGGCTTTGCGTGCTGCGGCTTCGGCTTTGGTTTCGTCGCTCTGGCCAAGTGAGGCGAAAGCGGTTTTGACTGCGACAGGTAAAGGTCGCTGCATGCCACCGAGCCAAGCCGTGAGCAAGTCATTCAGAGCAGCTGTGGCGAGGGATTTATCCAGCGGGTCCAGCAACAGCGTTTCATCGCTGGCTACCAGTGCAGTGCTCAGCGGCAGCCCGCATGCGCAGCCCACCAGGTGTAAAACCCAAGGACGAATAAGGCGATGCCATTTACGGTTTTTCTTCGAGCCAATGGAGTTCGGAATAGCCGTGATCAGTAAGTACTCGCCTTGAGCGTTGGCATGCAAACCACCTAGCCAACCTTCCAGTCGCACGCCTTGATGGGCATAACTGACCGGCAGCGCACTGCTCAGCGCTTCAGGCCATTTATGAAGCAGGCTCTGATAACGCTGCAGCAAATCCGGCAGCGGCTCGATCAATTCTTCTCGCAAGCTGCTGCCGAAACCCGCCATGGGTAACAGGCCGCTGCCCTGGAGTTTTAATGCCTGTGCCTGCAGCGCCTCGTCAATGTCTTGCGAGCCAGTGAGCGCAGCGTTGAGCAGGCTGTCACTCAGGCTGTAGCGCTCAAGGGCGTCGAGCACAAACGGCTCTTCGTCGGCCAAAGGCGCTTCGGCCACTTCGAAGTAGATCTTCAAACGCTGGCTGAAGAAGTGTTTGACCGGATTCCTGAGGAAGTCCTGCAGTTGAGCCAGGTTCAGGGGTTCGTCTTGTTCGTGGGCAGAGAGTGGCGTTGTTAGCGGCACGGCGACTTTGGTTTCGTGCAGGACCTGCCATTCACGGGCGAAGCTGAAGAAGCCTGTGTTCTCGTGAAAGTATTGCGCGCTGAATGGCTGAAGCGGATGTTCGAGGGTGAGTGCGTGCAGGAGCTGCTGACCCGGATCGCGCTTTTTGCTGTCCATGGGTTCTTGGGCATCTTGGAGTCTCCAGCCTGCGGCGAGGTGATCGCGCAACTGGCCGATCAACACGGATGGCGGACGCTCGCTGTTGTCGCGAATGCTGCGGCCCACCCAACTGATATACAGCTGGTCTCGCGCTGAGAGCAGTGCTTCGAGCAGCAGATAGCGGTCGTCTTCACGACGTGAGCGGTCACCGGGACGGTAATCGCTGCCCATCAAGTCGAAGTCCAGCGGCGGCTGCGCGCGAGGGTAATCACCGTCGTTCATGCCGAGCAAGCACACCAGTTTGAAAGGAATAGCGCGCATTGGCATCAAGGTGCAGAAGTTGACCGAGCCGGCGAGGAAGCGCTGGGACAAACGACCTTGGTCCAGTCCGGCCAGCCAGGCTTCGCGAACTACAGTCAGCGGCAACTCGTCTTGCAGGCCAACCGATTCGCACGTCTCCAGCCAGGTCTCACGCAGTTGCTCCAGTTGAGCGAGCAAATAGTCGTCGTGCTCGCTGTCAGCCAGGAAGAACAATTGCAGCAGCGCTTGCAGGCGAGCGCCCCACTCTGTGGCAACCGCAGGCGAGGACAGCTCGTTGTGGGCGACCTGAAGCGCGTCAATCAACGCCACTAATGGACCGATCAGAGCTGCGTCCAGACCACCGATTTCGTCGTAGGGTTCTATGCCGTCACAGGCAGCACCGGCACCGACCGCATAGCCGAGCAACATGCGTCGTAATCCGAAGTGCCAGCTGTTTTGCTCGAGCGCTGCTGGCAAGCCGAGCCCTTCCCGTTGCTCGGCATTCAACCCCCAACGTACGCCTGCCCCTTCGATCCAGCGATGCAGGGTTGGCAGGTCGCGTTCCTTGATTTTGAAGCGAGCGCGCAGTGCAGGAACGTCCAACAGGTCGAGGATTTCGCTGACCGGAAAACGGCTGTCCGGAATTTTCAGCAGGTGCTCGACAGCAATCAACAATGGCTCGCGACCGCGTTGCCCTTGGTCGGCAAGGGTGAATGGGATAAAGCGGCGGTCTTCGCGATCAATCTGGCCAAATACGGCGCGTATATGCGGAGCGTAGCTGTCGATATCCGGGACCATGACAATCACATCGCGAGGACGTAGATCCGGGTCTTTGCTGAAACGCGCGAGTAATTGGTCATGCAGGATTTCGACTTCCCGCTGAGCGCTGTGGGCGACGTGGAAGCGGATTGAGCGATCTTGCAGTGGATCGACAGCGGGCCAGAGTTCTCGGGTTTCATCGAGCGGCCTTAGCTCAAGAATGTCGTCCTGTAGCTGATTGAGGACCGTATGCGGATCACTCTCGCTGAACAGGTCAATGCGCCCATCTTTGAACGCTGAGCGATAGCTGCCGGGATCGTCGTGGCTATCCAGAAGATTGATGTAGTCACGACCTTGCTTGCCCCATGCAGCCAACAGCGGATGGGCGTGTTGGTGCAGCGCTTGGGGATCAAGTACGACAGGCATTCCGGTTTTGCGAGCCTGACGCTTGTATTGATGACGCAGTAAATCCTTGTCGGCGACGATGTCGGCCCAGTGGTGGCGACAAGGGTTATGGACACAGAGCAGCACTTGGCTGAATCGGGCTAAACCCGCCAATGCTTCCAGGGCCTGAGCGGGCAGAGAGGAAATACCGAAGACAATGACCCGAGCTGGTAGACCCTCCGGGGCTTCATTCATATGGGTGATGCGTTCGATAAAGCGTTGATGCACACCTGCTCGGCTTTGGGCCATGCCTTCGGTGCCCACATCCAGGAGCAACGCACGCCACAACTCAGCTTGCCAGCAATTCGCCGGGGTCAACGGCTTGGCTTCGCCTCTGACGTTACGCAATTGGTGGCGACCTGCAGCCCAGTCTTCCAGCCAGTCGGCGCGATACACCTGGTATTGGTCAAACAGGTCGGCCAAGCGCTCGGACAGCTGATAGCGCTTGCGCAGATCAGTGTCGTTAGTCAGGAAGCGGCTTAGCGGTTCAAAGTGTGGCTGGTCGATCAAGGCGGGTAGCAGACGCATCAGACGCCAGGTCAGCGGCGCCTTGTCCAATAGTGACGCGGCCGGGATTTCATCCTTGCCTAATACCGATCGATACAGCTGCCACATGAAGCTGCCGGGTAGCTGGACGTCGATTGCTGCTGCAATACCGCAGCCGCCCAGATCTTCGTCTTCGGCATCTTCAGCCAAGGCCAGCTTCAACCATTGGGCAATGCCGTTGCTTTGTACCAAGGCGATTTCGTTTTCCAGAGGCGAAAGCGGATAGCGGCGCATCCAGGATACAACCAGACTGCGCAGGTCATCCAGGCGATTGCCATGAACCACCATGAAACCGGCGCTGAGAGAGGTTGTTACAGGCATGAATGCTTCCTTGGCTGGAGAGTGCGGCGTGGAAAAACTGTAGCCGAACCTTAAAGCAAAACGGAGGGGAGGTAGGAGGGAATTTGCGGGTGAATTGTCGCTGGCCTACCGAGCTTGGCGCATAGACGGTAGGAGCGAACTTGTTCGCGAAGGGGCGGTACATCCGCAGCTTATGTATCGCCTGACATATAGCCTTCCCGAATGAATTCGGTCCTACCCGGTAGCGAGTGGTGTGCCAGGTTCAACGCGTGGTCGTCCGTCACGGGCAAGCGCGCTCCTACGGCTAATCCTTTTTCTTCGCGCACAAACAAAACCCCTGAACGCGTAAGCGATCAGGGGTTCTGGAATTTAATCTTGACGATGACCTACTCTCACATGGGGAAACCCCACACTACCATCGGCGA
>NZ_JAGTPI010000048.1:0-45981 GCF_021147825.1 Pseudomonas quasicaspiana | reverse complement strand
CACTTTCTCCTGTGGGAGCCGGGCTTGCCCGCGATGCAGACGCTGCGGTGTTGCAGGTGAACCGAGTCGCTCTTATCGCGGGCAAGCCCAGCTCCCACAGAGTTATGGGCTGGCTGCGCGATAGCGTCCTCTGAAGCAAGCCGTCGCGGGCTAGCGTTGCTTTGCTAGGCGATGATTTTTTCCTGTGGGAGTGAGCTTGCTCGCGATAGCTCCAGTACAGGCAATATATTCATCGACTGACAGGCCGAATCGCGAGCAATGTGGATCGCCACCCCGGTCACTCCTACAGGGTGCGTGTTTGCTGCGCGACAGCGTGGTGTCAGGGACACCGGGGCGACTCCCACAGGGATATGCAGTATTGCTCAACCCTTCTTCCCCAACATCACATGCGAAAAAACCGCATGCAGATCATCCGAAGCGCTGTCCTCGTCCAGACGGAGTTTTCTGTCGATGTGATCCATGTGATGCATCATCAGCTCTACCGCACGCTTCGCATCACGCGCTTCGATGGCGTCGATCAACTGGCTATGTTCATCCCATGAACAGTGCGTGCGATTGCCGCTTTCATACTGGGCGATGATCAGCGAGGTCTGCGAGACCAGGCTGCGCTGGAAACTGATCAGCGGACTGTTATTGGCCGCCACCGCCAACTGCAAGTGAAACTCACCGGACAGGCGAATGCCTGCGCCACGATCGCCTCTGGCAAAGCTGTCGCGTTCGTCGCTGACCATCTGCCGCAAGGCCGACAACTGCTGGGCCGTTGCATGCTCGACCGCCAATTCGGTAATGGCTTTCTCTACCAGTCGACGCGCGAAAAATACCTGGCGCGCTTCATCGATACTCGGGCTGGCGACCACTGCGCCACGATTGGGACGCAAAAGCACCACACCTTCGTGGCCAAGGCGCGACAAGGCTCGACGAATGATCGTACGACTCACGCAAAAAATTTCACCCAGCGCCTCCTCGCTCAGCTTGGTACCCGGGGCAAGGCGCTGTTCGAGAATTGCCTCGAAGATGTGCGCGTAGACAACGTCGTCCTGAGTACCGCTGCGTACTGTTTTTTCAGTGCGTGGCTGCTTTTTGAAGGGTTGCAACAGTTCGTTCATGAGCGCTCGAGGCAGTCGCCGGTAAAATGTCCGCGCATTGTACACGGCGACTTGTTCGCCAGGCATCGCGACACCCGCAAGGTGCCGCGAAGCCTTTGAGCGCGGTGTTGATCAGCGCTGGTGCATCGAGATGTCATCGGGCAAGCGCATGACGAACACCTGTGTGCCACGGTCCGCCAGGCTGGTGATATTGGTGCCCCCCAATAATTTGATCACTTTGCCTTGCTGCCTGGCTTGTTCAAGGGTGTGGGAAATGGGTTCTGCGGCATAGATGCGAATCAAGGGTTCGACCATCCCGTCTCCGTCCAGAGGATCGCGGAATGCACCACTCGGAGGGGTCGTAATATCCCCGGTTGTTGAACGACGAAGATAGAGCAGGTAGACCTCTTCCTGCCCTGGACGACGAAACGCCATGAACTCACGCCCACCGACCGCCAACTGGTCATGCAGGATTTCGTAGCCGTTGCGCGTCAATACATCGGCCATCAGACCTCTAAGGCTCTGGATGCTGCCTGGTAGCCTGGCCTCGGAAGCCGATCTGATCAGCCATTCCACTGTCACGGGATGGTGGGTGGCAAAGTCCAGGCGTTCAAAGCTGTCCAGCGCGCTTTCGTTACCGATGCTCCAGTGCAGTTGATTATCGGCTTGATTGGTCGGATACGCCTTGTTGAGCATCAAAAGCGGATCGTTAAGTTGCGCCAGCGGCGCCGTTTGGCCGGTACGCCACGCATTCACGGTGGCTTTGAGGTTGATCATGCGGGTGGCGGTCACGGCTGACGTCGACGCGTCGGCCATCTCGAACAGCTTATGCGCCAGCACCAGATTCGTGATGTCGGTAAACCCCGGGCGACTCTCTGCGATATAGGCCTCGATTTTGCGATTGAACAGCGGGCCCTCCACTGCCCACTGACCTGTCGCTGGCTGATATTTCGCCATCATCGGCTGATCGAAGGGATTGCGTCGAATCACCTCACTGAGTTCCGCAAAATTGCGGCACTCAGAATAACTGCCAGGGTTGCGAATGAACGCAGTATTGGTCCTGCGCTGTCCGCCGGCGGGCAGGATTTCGTAAAACTTCTGACCGATGCGGATCACGTCGTAATCATGAGCGAAGTCGAGCCGGTAAATCGGCGGGTTGACGCTGATCTGATCCAGCACGGCCATATTGTCCACCTGCTTTTCCCATCCCCTCCACGCATCGGCGCTGGCCGCCTGCCGGGAAGATCCCGCGACGGGTTGCGGCGGACGACGGTCCGGTTCGACCTGCGGCGAATCAGGCTCCTTGCGTTTTGTTGGCGACGGTACGGTCTGAGTCGCTGGCGGGCGTCGGTACTGCTCAGCCCAGTCAGGCAGCGACCTGGTCTTGCGGTAATGCTCGGCGAGCAGCAACTCCATGCGCTGTTGTTGATCGACAGGAAAATTGAATTGATCCAGCAGTTCACGGGCTTGCCTGGTTCGAAAAGCGCTATTGCCATGGGCTTCAACCAGCAGTATCTCCGCGATCATCGAGCGGCCACCGCCCTTGAGGCCGACGTCGCTGTGATAGACCCATTCCCCGCCCACCTGACGCACTGGCTGCTCGTAACCATGGGCAGCGGTTTTTTTCAGGCGCAAGGTCTGCTCCCCCGGCCGACGGTAAACCCGGTAAGCCGAGCCTTGATGATGGATGAACAGCTCACCGTTTTTCAGCCAGGTGCCCGCGTCATTTCCACTCTGCGCGACGGCGCCTGACAGCGAGATATCGGCCTCGTAACCGACAAATTTTGTGATTCTGGAACGCCCGGACATCGATGGTAATGCGCGCCCCAGGCTCGTTAGCTGCCGCAAGCGGGTCGCTCGACGGGCTACCACCACGAGAGCGCTCACGGTGCTCACTCCGGGGATTACCGAAAGCAGCACGTCGATCACCGAAAGCATCGTGCTACCGGCCGTCAACAGACCTTCATCAAGCTTGCCCGCCCTCAATGCCTTGCTTGCAGCATGACCGTCACTCCAGCCGTCTTGCACACTGAACAACACGCCCAAACCCGGTACGAACGAGACAACACCTCTGAAGAACATCAGATACAACTGATTGCGCCGCTGATTGTGCTCCCCTTTGAGGTCGTGATTACTGCGCGCTTCGGTCAGGGATTTTTCGTAAAGCAGGTCCTCACGCACATGCAGTTGCTGCTCGCTGATCAACAGATCCAGCGCGGGCACTATCGCGACAAAACCTTCAAATCCACGCCTGAGTGCTTCCCGGATATAACGCTCGGCGGCAGCTTGCTCACTGGCGTTCTCCACACAGGACGCCAGCCAGGCAACCCGTGCAGGCAGACGCAGCAAGCTGCTGATCAGACGCTCGCGAGCTTCCTGCACACTGTCGGCCTCTATGAAGCACTCTCCATCCGGCGCCTGGGGCAGATACATCAGCACCTTGCCGCTCGCCTTGTGCTCGATGACGCTGATGCCTCGCAAGGTCCGGCTACTGCGCTCTCCTGTCAGAGCCTGGCCCGGTTTGAACACCAGTCGATTGATAAACACCCCTGCCTGGCTCAACACGGCAGTGGATCTGGCTTTAGCCGCCTGGGTCAGCAGTGCATAACCGGCCTCGCTCAATAGGCGACGCTGGCGTGCACAGAAGCCATCGAGAATGATGTGCAGCTCATAGGCTTTGATCATCAGCTCAGCGTCGCGGGCCGATGCCGGTGAGCGCAACTGGAACACCGAGCGCAGCAGGCTGCGATACTGTCCGGCGATATCCAGCTCGGGAATGATCTTGAGCAGGTAGTCTCCGGTAATGCGGTGCAAACCTGCCATCTGAGGCGATGGTGGATACGAGAGTTCAAGCATGCCCAGCCTTGCGATGGTGTTCTCATCGCGGGCATCGAAGTTTTCCCGGGCCAGCCCGGACAGGCTCGACTGCACACGCGCTTCGCTGCCCTTCCAGGGCTTGTGATGCAATGGGCTTCCATACTGCGGATCAATATCAACGTGACGATGGACGCTCTTCGGCAGATCTATGATCAGTTGATCGGCATCGATGTCCATCCTCAGGTCGTTTTTGATACGAGCATTCAGTTGCTGAGCAGTGAAGGCATTGAAGGTCGGAAGCTTAGCCGCCAGATGCGACTCCAGGCGACCCGCAGCACTGTGAAATTCAGCCAGTCGGGTTGCGTATTCCTGACGTATTTCGAGAGGTGCATTGAGCAACCATACGGGAAATTGCGGCACCAGTTCGGCGGTACGTTGCTGTTCGGCAATCAGGTCGATGGCCCGCTCACGGGTTTCGCCAAGGGCTACACCGAGGTTGCTCACTCGCTCACGACTGTCCATCTCCAGGAGCGCGCTTGCCCGCGATGGCGTTGAATCAGACGATGATGTTTTGACTGAACGGCCGCCATCGCGGGCAAGCGCGCTCCTACAGGAGTTGGGCTGCGTACACAGAACTTCAAGCTCCCTGAGCTGGGTGTTCACCCCATGCTGAATCGGCTTTATGGTGATCACACGGGTCACGAATGTGAGCGGCGCCGCCATGGCCGCAGCGCGTTGCGTCTTGCTGACATGGCGCCACAGCGTGGTTTCCGCCCCTGTGCCCAAGGTAAAACCCAGCCGGTCCTTGAGCGTCTGCAACGATTCGAATTTTTGCAGACCGCCCGCTTCACCGGGCACGTACAGCAAAGCCGGTTCGATCAGCGCTGGAGTTTTCTGCGCCTGTTCAGTGGTGACGATCATTGCACCGCTGAACACCACGGGCTCGTCCGGATCGCCAACGCCCACATCGAGATGCAGCACGTCGTCATCCGGCTCATCCGCAAGCCCCAGCGCATACTGAAGCCGCTGCAGGTCCGCCGCACTCAGCGTGCCTTCGCAGATCTGTAATTGAGCCAGCGCCAACAGCGCTGCCTGCCGCTGCGCAATCAGTTGCGGTTTCAGCGCCAGCAATGCTTCGCTGTCGAGGGGGGCCGCAAGCAGCGTGCGCAGTGACTTGCCAGCAGCATGGAGCCGCATGCGGCACGTCTGATAAGCAGACAACACATCAATCTGTTCACAAGCCTCGCCCACGTGATTGAGGATGCGTTGCAGGTGATCGGCGATGCGCCGCTGATTGAGGCTTTCCGGGAAGCTTTCCGGCAGGCTGTCGAAGGCTATCAGGTCGCAAGCCCGGCCCGTCCAGTGGATGCCAGCGTCCGGGGTTGCGAGGGTTGTCGAATCATTCACAGGGTCATGCTCCATTGATCAAAGTCTCTGGAGCGTCCCGAATCTGCGAATGACTAAGTGACTACATAACTATTGCTTACAAAACTATTGCTGACAAAACAGTCAGCTGCCGCGATACGTCGAATAGCTGTAGGGCGAAACCAGCAGCGGTACATGATAGTGGTCCTGCCCTGCATCAATCCCGAACCGCAGCACCACCACATCAAGAAAAGCCGGCTCTGCCAGCTGTGTGCCCCGCGCCCGATAATAGTCACCTACATGGAACTGCAACTGGTAGACACCGGAACGGTAATCTTCGCCGTGCAACAAAGGCGCATCGCAACGACCATCGCTGTTGGTCACCGCGTCGGCAAGCAATACCAGGCCTTCGTCTTGAACCCGATACAGCTGAATTTTGATGGAGCTGCCGGGGCAACCATGAGCGGCGTCCAAAACATGCGTCGTCAATTTCCCCATGACCAATCAATGCCCCGTTATGAAAGTAATGAGTTTGCGGTCGCACCCTATGAGTGCAGGCAGGCGACCAGACGATGTCGAATTAAGACACTTTTACGAAAATCTGTACACAATAAATACCGTTGGCAAAGCTCGGTGACAGCCTCTGTTCTGATGGACGCCGATTTATCGGGACCTCAGGAATTGAATGGTTTTTTTGTGGATAACCTGACCAGTCAGGCAAGTTTCTTGCAAGCGTTCTTCCCAAGGTTTCGAAACCAGCTGGATGGGAAATGGTGGTTACAATCCTCAAATCACTTTGTATACAATCTGCCCATCACAGGACTATTTGAATGAAAGGAAGACTGCAGTGAGTGCTGACTACCCTCGCGACCTGATCGGTTACGGCAGCAACCCGCCCCACCCACGCTGGCCGGGCAACGCGCGTATTGCGCTGTCCTTCGTGCTTAATTACGAGGAAGGCGGCGAGCGCAATATTCTGCATGGCGACAAGGAGTCCGAAGCATTCCTGTCCGAGATGGTCTCCGCTCAACCGCTGCAAGGCGAGCGTAACATGAGCATGGAATCGCTCTATGAATACGGCAGCCGCGCGGGCGTATGGCGCATCCTCAAGGTGTTCAAGCAATTCGATATCCCGCTGACGATCTTTGCCGTGGCCATGGCAGCCCAGCGTCATCCGGATGTGATCCGCGCCATGGTCGCAGACAGTCATGAGATTTGCAGCCACGGCTATCGCTGGATCGACTATCAGTACATGGACGAAGCCAAGGAACGCGAGCACATGCTCAAAGCGATCCGCATCCTCACCGAGATTACCGGCGAACGTCCGCTGGGCTGGTACACCGGCCGCACCGGGCCCAACACCCGGCGTCTGGTCATGGAAGAAGGTGGCTTTCTCTACGATTGCGACACCTACGACGACGATCTGCCCTACTGGGAGCCGAACAACCCGACCGGCAAGGCGCATCTGGTGATCCCGTACACGCTGGACACCAACGACATGCGCTTTACCCAGGTGCAGGGTTTCAACAATGGCGATCAGTTTTTCCAGTACCTTAAAGACGCCTTCGATGTGCTGTATGCCGAAGGTGCAGACGCGCCGAAGATGCTCTCCATCGGTTTGCATTGCCGCCTGATCGGTCGCCCGGCACGGCTGGCCTCTCTGAAGCGTTTTATCGAATACGCCAAAAGCCACGAGCAGGTCTGGTTTACGCGTCGGGTCGACATCGCGCGCCACTGGCACGCCGAACATCCCTATCAGCCGGAGACTGCGCGGTGAGTCATTTCACGACACTAAAGCCGTCGACACTGAGCCGCGATGAGTTCATTGCCACTTTTGCTGATATCTACGAGCACTCGCCGTGGGTCGCAGCCGCCGCTTACGATCAAGGCTCAGTCGATGAGCTGGACGATATCGAGACCCTGCATGTGCGAATGAGCCAAATCCTGCTCGGCGCCGATCATGAGCAGCAGCTCGTACTGATCAACGCCCACCCGGACCTTGCCGGTAAAGCCGCCGTGCAAGGGCAACTGACCGAAGCCAGCACCAGCGAACAGGCCGGGGCCGGTATTCACCAGTGCACGCCTGAAGAGTTTCAACGCTTCACCGAACTCAACGACGCTTATAAAGCCCGATTCGCCTTCCCGTTCATCATGGCGGTCAAAGGCAGTAACCGGCACCAGATACTCGCAGCCTTTGAGACCCGCATCGATAATACGGTCGACGCCGAATTCGCCTGCGCCCTGGCCGAGATCAACAAGATTGCCCTGTTTCGTTTGCAAGCCCTCTAACCGCCCTACCCAGGCCACTGATCAAAAGGCAGACCTAAAAGAATGAAAGCTTACGCCGCACCCTTCGAGAAGTTCGTCAACCTGGCCGACGCGCGCCTGGGCACCAAAATCCTTTCCGTCACTGACGACTGGTTCGCCGACGCCAACCGCCTGTTCCAGCCAACCGCGGCGGTGTGGAAAGAAGGCGTGTTCGACGACAACGGCAAGTGGATGGACGGCTGGGAATCGCGTCGCAAGCGTTTCGAGGGTTACGACAGTGCAGTGATCCGTCTGGGTGTGGCGGGCTCGATCAAGGGCGTGGATATCGACACGTCCTACTTCACCGGTAACTATCCGCCATCGGCCTCTCTGGAAGCGTGCTTCCTGGCCAGCGGCGATCCGGACGAGAACACTCAGTGGACCGAAATCCTGTCCGCCGTAGAGCTGAATGGCGACAGCCATCACTACCATGAAATCAACGCTGAACAGGCTTTCAGCCATCTGCGTTTCAATATCTATCCTGATGGCGGCGTTGCACGTCTGCGCGTGTACGGCGTGCCGTTCCGTGACTGGTCGGCGGTGGGCGAATCCGAGCAGATCGATCTGGCCTCGGCGCTCAACGGTGGCCGTGCTCTGGCATGCTCCGATGAACACTACGGCAGCATGAGCAACATTCTCAATCCGGGTCGCGGCGTGAACATGGGCGACGGCTGGGAAACAGCACGTCGTCGCACACCCGGCAACGACTGGGTGATCATCGCCTTGGGTCATGCGGGAGAAGTGGAAAAAGTCGTGGTTGATACCCTGCACTTCAAAGGTAACTATCCGGACAGTTGCTCGATTCAGGGCGCCTTCGTCAAAGGCGGCACTGACAGCCAGATCGAAACCCAGAGCCTGTTCTGGCGCGAACTGCTGCCAAGCCAGAAACTGAGCATGCACGCCGAGCACGAGTTCGCCGAGCAGATCAAGGCCCTAGGCCCGATTACCCATATCCGGTTGAATGTATTTCCGGATGGTGGCGTGAGTCGTCTTCGGGTGTTGGGTAAGGTTGCACGCTAAACCGGTACAGACTGTGTGAAAACGTAGCGAGCGACGGCAAGACAAGGCAAAAACAGGCGAAAAACGGCCGGGGTCGCGTCCGACTCTAGGTGTTCTAAATGAGCATTTTTCGCCTGTTTTTAACGCAGCATTGTGCGCGTAGCACCGAAGGTGCCCAGCCTGCAGTAGTTTTCACACAGTCTGTGTAGGAGCGCGCTTGCCCGCGATTGCGGTGTGTCAGACAACGAAGGTCCTTCGGCCCTTATCGCGGGCAAGGTGGAGCGCCACCCCGGTCGCTCCTACAGCAAATCAAATGAATTCAAACAGAAGACCCAGCATGCGCACACTGACCATCGAACCGTTGACCAAAGAAGCTTTTGCCCCGTTCGGAGATGTCATCGAAACCGACGGCAGCGATCACTTCATGATCAACAACGGTTCGACCCAGCGCTTTCATCGTCTGGCCGAGGTGCAAACCGCGACGCCGGACGACAAGGCGATCATCAGTATCTTCCGCGCGGAGGCGCTGCAGATGCCTTTGATCATCAGCATGCTGGAGCGCCATCCGCAGGGCAGTCAGGCGTTTGTGCCACTGCTCGGCAACCCTTTTCTGATCGTGGTCGCGCCCATTGGCGATGAACCTGATTCAGAGCTGACCCGCGCTTTCGTGACCAACGGCAGGCAGGGTGTTAATTACCATCGCGGCGTCTGGCACCACCCGGTGCTGACGATCGAAAAGCGGGATGACTTCCTGGTGGTTGATCGCAGTGGAGCTGGCAATAACTGCGATGAGCATTTTTTCGCTGAGAGCCAGAAGCTG
This sequence comes from Pseudomonas quasicaspiana, assembly GCF_021147825.1. Taxonomy (NCBI): domain Bacteria; kingdom Pseudomonadati; phylum Pseudomonadota; class Gammaproteobacteria; order Pseudomonadales; family Pseudomonadaceae; genus Pseudomonas; species Pseudomonas quasicaspiana. Next base: position 36,588 of record NZ_JAGTPI010000048.1, on the reverse strand, counting down.
GTTCTCGACCCCCACCCGTAGCAGCCTGAGCGTCCGGCAAGTGACGCAGGCTTGAGGTAATACCGTGGAAGCACATTTGATGGAATGGCTGAATCTCAGCGTGCGCTGGATTCACATGATTGTCGGTATCGCCTGGATCGGCGCATCGTTCTACTTTGTCTGGCTGGAGAACAACCTTAATCGGGTCAACCCGCGCGACGGGCTGTCCGGAGATTTATGGGCCATTCACGGTGGCGGCATCTACCACCTGGAAAAATACAAACTCGCGCCGCCGACCATGCCCGAGAACCTGCACTGGTTCAAATGGGAAGCGTATTTCACCTGGCTGTCAGGTGTCGCCCTGTTGTGTGTGGTGTTCTACACCAATCCAACCTTGTACCTGCTCGCACCGGGCAGCAGCCTGTCCGGTCCGGAAGGCGTGGCATTGGGGTTGGGTTCGTTGTTCGTTGGCTGGTTCGTTTACAGCTTTCTCTGCGATTCGGCGCTGGGCAAACGCCCCGCTCTGCTCGGCCTGATTCTGTTCGTGCTGGTTATCGCGGCGGCGTATGGCTTCAGCAAAGTCTTCAGCGGGCGCGGCGCTTACCTTCATGTCGGCGCGATCATCGGCACGATCATGGTCGGCAACGTATTCCGCATCATCATGCCCGCCCAGCGTGCGTTGGTAGCCGCCATCGCCGAGAACCGCACACCGGATCCATCGCTGCCCGCCAAAGGCTTGCTGCGTTCGCGCCACAACAACTACTTCACCTTGCCGGTGCTGTTCATCATGATCAGCAACCATTTCCCGAGCACTTACGGCAGCGCGTATAACTGGCTGATCCTGGCCGGGATCGGCGTGTTGGCGGTGCTGGTCCGTCACTACTTCAATACGCGGCACAACAGCCACAAGTTTGCCTGGACCCTGCCCGTCGCCGCACTGGGCATGATCTGCCTGGCTTACGTCACTGGCCCTGCGCCAATGCCGAAACCTGCGCCAGCGAAGATCGAATATCAGCCATTGCCGGGCACCGCCGTCGGCGGCTATCGCCACGACGAAGTTCGGCCAGCCCCACCTCCGGAACCTGTGGCCGAGGTTGCCGCTGCCAGCCCAGGCGTCGACTTTGGCAAGGTGCAGAGCGTGATTCATGAACGCTGCACGGTGTGCCACTCCGCCAAACCTACCAGCCAGCTATTCAGCGCTGCGCCTGCCGGCGTGATGTTCGACACCGCAGAACAGATCAGGCAAATGGCCCCGCGCATCCAGGCCCAGGCCGTAACGTCGCAAATCATGCCACTGGGCAACATTACCCAGATGACTCAGCAGGAACGGGAATTGATAGGAGCGTGGGTGACTGCAGGTGCGCAGACCCACTGATCTTTGGCCGAACTAACTGTAGGAGCTGCCGAAGGCTGCGATGGCAATCTTCCTGATACATCGCCATCGCAGCCTTCGGCAGCTCCTACAGTAAGCCAATGAAACTTCCACACACGCCCCACAATTGCTCGCCCTGCCCTGTCCCAGAGCACTTGCACTAAACTTCCGCACCCCATATCCTCCGCCGCCGCGTTAAAACCCATCCTGTTGCAATGCTGACTGAACAGACAACTAACTGACCAACCGGTCAACTGTGACGTTTTCTGAAAAAAAGCCTCGAACGACTGCTAAAAATGCAGCCGATTACACTTTCGTGCGCTTTTCAATCGGCATTGGCTCAGCTCTTGCTATGTAGTCAAAGCTGACCAAACAGACATGTTTTAAATGCGGAAAAGTGCCTAAAAAGAGCACCAAAAAAAGACCATCACGATCCATCAGGGGAGCATTGAATGAACCGTATTATTTCCAGCGCGATAGTTGCCGGTAGTCTTCTGGCGTCCGGACAAAGCATGGCCGACGGCCTGCTGCAATGGCAGAGCAACAGCCTGACTTACCTCAACGGCCGCGACTTTACAGTCAACCCGTCAAACCAGCAGACGTTCACCTTTGAACACGCTGACGGCTGGAAATACGGTGATAACTTCCTGTTCATCGACAAGATCTTCTATAACGGCAAAGGCGACGCCACCAACGGTGATAACACTTACTACGGTGAAATATCCCCGCGCCTGTCCATGGGCAAGATCTTTGGTCAGAAATTCGAGTTCGGCCCGATCTCCGATGTATTGCTGGCGGCCACTTACGAGTTTGGTGAAGGTGATAACGAGTCGTACCTGATTGGTCCGGGTTTTGATTTGAACATTCCGGGCTTCGATTACTTCCAGTTGAACTTCTACAAGCGTTACACCGACGGTCATCGTGCAGGTTACGGCGCCTGGCAGGTCACGCCGGTCTGGTCCTACACGATCCCGGTAGGCAAGTCCGACATCCTGATCGACGGCTTTATCGACTGGGTGGTGGACAACAAGTCCGACCGCAACGGCGAATACAAATCCAACGTTCACTTCAACCCGCAAATCAAATACGACCTGGGCAAAGCCATCAACTTGCCTGAGCGTCAGCTGTATGTGGGTATCGAGTACGATTACTGGTCAGACAAATACGGTATTGAAGACACCAAGTTCTTTGATACCAACCAGAACACCGCAAGTTTGCTGGTGAAAGTGTTCTTCTGATAAACATACGATCTGTAGGAGTGAGCTTGCTCGCGATAAACGATAACGCGGTATGTCTTCTGGCTGCGTCTCATGCATCGCGGGCAAGCCTCGCTCCCACAGGAATCTCGTGAGCCCAGAGTTCTGCGTATCTACTCCCACGGCAACGGTTTTCCCGCCCGCACTTTCGAGTTGATCGCACGCAGCAACTCCAAAGGATCACTCTCGGTTTGCGCGTGACTCTGTTCATCGACCCAGGCCGAAACCTGCTTGCGATCCAGATTGGGCCGCAAATGCAGGATCTCGACCAACTGCCGCTCACATTGCTGAGCGTACGCAACAACACTGGAAAACAGTGGGCTATTCATTCAAGTCGACCAGCCATCAGGCCCTGATTAGTTTCCAGACTTTCCCCGCTACCGTGACCAGCAGCAGGACCAACGCACCAGCTATGATACCGGCGACCGCGTCCAGCAGAGTAGGTACAACCATCGAAAAACCGCCGACCGTTTGGGCCGCCTGTTCTGTTACGCCTTCTATCCAGTGATGAGCGATCGGCACACCATGGGTGAGGATGCCGCCGCCCACCATAAACATCGCGGCAGTCCCGACGATGGAAAGGATTTTCATCAATACCGGTGCCAGCCACAACAACCCTGAACCGATACCTTGAACGGCCGACTTGGCGCTTTTCTTCAGATAAAGGCCTAGATCGTCCAGCTTCACGATACCCGCCACCAGACCATATACACCGACAGTGATCAGTACCGCGACGATAACCAACACGCCGACCTGATCCAGAAAGGGCCGGGTGGAGACGACGCCAAGCGCCAGTACGATGATTTCTGCCGAGAGGATGAAGTCAGTGCGAATCGCACCTTTGACCCGATCTTTTTCGAACGCAACCATGTCGACATTCTTGTCGGTTGCAGCCTCCCGCCGTTGCTGACGCTGTTGTTCGGTTTCGGGGTGTAGCCATTTGTGGGCAATCTTCTCAAAGCCTTCGAAACACAGGTAGGCACCGCCGATCATTAACAAAGGCAGAATCGCCCAGGGTGCAAACGCACTGATCAACAACGCTGCCGGTACCAGGATTGCCTTGTTGATCAAAGATCCCTTCGCCACCGCCCAGACCACCGGCAATTCACGGTCGGCGGACACCCCTGTCACCTGTTGCGCATTCAGCGCCAGATCATCGCCCAGCACGCCAGCGGTTTTCTTTGCGGCCAGAGAGACATCATCCAACAGCGTCGCGATGTCATCCAAAAGGGTAAGCAAGCTTCCAGCAGCCACAATCAATATCCTTGAATACGTCATTTAAGTTCGATAGCGCAGCACAATTGATGCCACGCGGCGGCCATTGAAGCACAGCGCGGCCAGAGTCGTTGTCCGATGTTGAGGCGTTCTTGAGGCGGGTGCTACCATGCGCGACCGCCGACCGGGCAAGGAAACCTCTGGTTTATGAGCAGTATTCGCGAGCGTAACAAAGAGCTGATCCTGCGTGCCGCCAGTGAAGAGTTCGCCGATAAGGGCTTCGCGGCCAGCAAAACCAGCGATATCGCTGCCAAGGCTGGTGTGCCCAAGCCCAATGTCTACTACTACTTCAAATCCAAGGAAAACCTTTACCGCGAGGTGCTCGAAAGTATTATCGAGCCGATCCTTCGCGCTTCCACTCCCTTCAATCGCGAGGGCGTTCCCGCCGAGGTGCTCAGCGCCTATATCCGTTCGAAGATTGTGATTTCCCGCGACCTGCCGTTTGCCTCCAAGGTATTTGCCAGCGAAATCATGCACGGTGCGCCGCACCTCTCGCCCCAGCAGGTTGAACAGCTCAACGGGCAGGCCAAACACAATATCGATTGTATTCAGGGCTGGATCGACAAGGGCCTGATAGCGCCCATCGACCCGCATCACTTGATGTTCACGATCTGGGCCGCGACCCAGACCTATGCCGACTTCGACTGGCAGATATCGACGGTGACCGGCAAGGCGAAGCTGGAAGACAGTGATTACGAAGCTGCGACCCAGACAATCATTCGATTGGTGCTCAAAGGCTGCGCTCCGGATATTGAATAGTTCTTGCAGGAGCTGCCGAAGGCTGCGAAGGCACTGCTCCTGACACACTGCTGTTCGCAGCCTTCGGCAGCTCCTACAAAGGGTTGTTAGCAAGACAACGCCATTTTTCGCAGACAACAAAAAACCCGCCGAAGCGGGTTTTTTGTATGACCATTGCGACATCCTGTCAGTAGCCGTCCCGGCGATGGTCGATCATCCCTGATCCCGAAGCGCTTCCTTCGCTGCGGTGATGGATCCAATCTACCGTTCAAATGTGACAGCTCATAGAGCGAAACTCCTGTCCTCGTGTAAGCCTTTCGCTATACCGCAAAACATTTCGAGAAATCTCCTGCCGCTCGCTCAGGTTTATCCTTTCAGCGCCGACATCCACTTTAGTAGCGGTGGGCTAGACGACGGGTGTCAAAAGGCTATTATCGAAGCGAGACCGACTTCATTGTGAATCTCACGGCGCAAAGCGCTCTACACAATAAAAAATAAGACGGAGCAACCGGTCATGACAATGCGCAGCTTATCCATCAGCCGAAGACTCTGGCTGATCCTCGTCGTTTCCGTGTTGATGCTGTTTATCCTGACAGCCGCCATGCTAAAGCAAGTGCACACGGACCTTTACGCCGCCAAGGCGGAAAAGACCATGCACGTGGTACAGAGCGCCAGTGGCATCCTGGATTATTACCAAGGCCTGGAAGCGGCTGGAACGCTGACCCGTGAGGTCGCACAGAAGCAGGCACTGGATGCCATTCGCGGCATGCGCTACAACAAGGACGATTACTTCTGGATCAACGATATGCGTCCAGTGATGATCATGCACCCCATGAATGCCAAGCTGGTCGGTCAGGACCTGTCAGCCATCAAGGATCCGGACGGTTTCGCAGTCTTCAATGAAATGGTTGCCGTCGCCAAAGAGAAAGGCGCAGGCATGGTTCAGTACCGCTGGCCCAAGCCGGGAGCCAGTGAACCCGTCCAGAAAATTTCCTACATAAAACTGTTCACACCCTGGGGCTGGATTCTCGGCTCCGGTGTGTACGTCGATGACGTGAAAGCAGAATTCCAGCAACAGACGATCAATGCTGCCTTGTTCAGCCTGGCAATCATCGTGATCATGGTGCTGCTGGTCATCATGATTGCACGCAGCATCGTCCGCCCTCTTCGCGACTCCGTGCAGGCCATGGCCGACATCGCCAGTGGCGAAAGCGATCTGACCCGCTCTCTGGAAACTCAAGGCAACGATGAAGTCACGCAACTGGCCAGGCACTTCAACGCCTTCACTGCCAAGCTGCGCGGTGTCGTCTTACAGCTTCAGGCATCGGCCAATGGCCTGGAAAAAGCCTCATCAGATCTGGGCATCAATGCCGAACAGGCCCAGGCACGCAGCCAGCAACAGTCACAGCAGATGGAGCTGGTGGCGACCGCAGTCAACGAAGTGACCTACGGCGTCCAGGATGTAGCAAAAAACGCCGAGCACGCCGCCAACGAAATGCGCGACGCGGAATCTCAGGCGCATCAGGGTCAGGTCAACATCGACAGCAGCCTGCGCCAGATCGATCACCTCTCCGGCACGATCAATCAGGCGGTAGAAGTGATTCGCACGCTGTCTTCGGAAAGCACGCAAATCGGCGGCGTACTTGAGGTGATCAGCTCGATTGCCGAACAGACCAACCTGCTGGCCCTGAACGCAGCTATCGAAGCGGCGCGAGCCGGTGAACAGGGTCGCGGCTTTGCCGTGGTGGCCGATGAAGTTCGCTTGCTGGCCCAGCGCACACAGAAGTCGACAGCAGAAATTCAGAGCATGATCGAACGCTTGCAGACTCACTCTGACGCAGCGGTGAAAGTCATTGCCGACAGCAGTCGCTCATCGCAACTGACCATCGAGCAAGCCAATCAGGCCGGGCAAAGCCTGACGTCGATCAGTCAGGCCCTGCGCAACCTCAACAGCCTCAACGCATCGATTGCCAGCGCGACTCTGCAGCAATCCCATGTAGTAGAGGACATCAACCAGAACGTCACCCAGGCGGCGCAACTGTCCCAGAGCACCGCCATCGCAGCTGAACAGTCCACAGGGGCAAGCGTGCACTTGCGGGAAATGAGCGAACACTTGAATGGGCTGTTGAGGCAGTTCCGGGTTTAGACATTTTCGAACCGGTAGGAGCCAACTTGTTGGCGAGGTGGTGCATCAGGAAAACCGCTCGCCAACAAGTTAGCTCCTACCGGTTTTGTGCGCCCCAGACAATGCAATCCAAAACCGGAAATTTGCGTAGACTGCTCCGATCTTGAATTCGGAATGCACCATGGACAACACCATCAGTCGCCGCGAACAGTTACGCATTGTTATCTTCCAGAACGATACGCCTGCCGGACGACGCTTCGACAAAACGTTACTCGTGGTTATCCTTTGCAGCCTGATTGTGGTGGTTCTCGACAGCATTCCTGCGGTACACGCCAATTACGGTGACTGGTTGGCGTATGCGGAATGGGGCTTCACCGCCATATTCATCGTTGAATACGTTCTGCGACTCTACTGCTCTCCGCAACCTCTGAAATACGCCTTTAGCTTCTATGGCCTGGTGGACTTGCTGGCCATCGTGCCCGGCATCCTCGCAATCTATTACACCGACGCGCAGTACCTGCTTATTGTGCGCGTCGTCCGCATGTTGCGAATTTTCCGGGTGCTCAAACTCAGCCCATACCTGAAGCAGGCCAATTACCTGCTTTCGGCGCTACGCGGCAGCAAGCAGAAGATCATCGTGTTTTTGCTGACTGTGTCTACGCTAGTGGTGGTGTTCGGCACGCTGATGTACGTGATCGAGGGTCCCGAGCATGGTTTTACCAGCATCCCGAAAGGCATCTATTGGGCGATCGTGACCCTGACGACTGTGGGCTATGGCGATATCGTGCCCAGAACTGCGGTCGGCCAAATGCTCTCGGCACTGGTGATGATTACCGGTTACTCGATCATCGCTGTCCCCACCGGGATCTTTACTGCGGAGCTCGCCACGGCCATGCGTGGCGAACAGCTGAAACATGATTGCCCGGTGTGCTCCAAGAACAACCACGAACACGGCGCGGCGTTTTGTTCGCGCTGTGGCAATGCGCTTTTCCCGCGCGTTGAAAACAAGGCATAAGCAAATGCCTTTTAAGTCTTTAAGAGCGTGTAGCTGCGCGGCTATAGTCGCGGGCACTATGCCATGAACATCTGGCCATCAACATCTGATCATCAACATCTGGCCATCAATGTCGGAACATCCAAAAAAAGGAATTGCGCAGTGAACAAACTTTTCGCCGCTTCGTTACTCGCCGCTGGCCTGGCTTTCGGCAGCGCGGCCCAGGCCGCCCCGACCCTGCTCAACGTGTCGTATGACGTAATGCGTGACTTCTACAAGGACTACAACGCTGCGTTCCAGAAGCACTGGCAGGCCGAGCACAAGGAAAACATCACTGTGCAGATGTCCTTCGGCGGCTCCAGCAAGCAAGCCCGCTCGGTCATCGATGGCCTACCGGCTGACGTGATCACCATGAACATGGCCACCGACATCAACGCTTTGGCTGACAATGGCGAACTGGTACCGAAGAACTGGGTAACCCGCCTGCCAGACAACAGTGCGCCGTTCACTTCGGCCACCGTGTTTATCGTCCGCAAGGGCAACCCAAAAGCGTTGAAAGACTGGAACGACCTGGTCAAGGACGGCGTGGAAGTTATCGTACCTAACCCGAAAACTTCCGGTAACGGCCGCTACACCTACCTGTCGGCGTGGGGCTATACCCTGAAAAACGGCGGTGATGAAGCCGCTGCCAAGCAATTCGTCGGCAACCTGTTCAAACACGTACCCGTGCTGGATACCGGTGGCCGTGGCGCAACCACCACCTTCATGACCAACCAGATTGGCGACGTGCTGATCACCTTTGAAAACGAAGCAGAAATGATCGCCCGTGAATTCGGCCGTGATCAGTTCGAAGTGGTCTACCCGAGCGTGTCCGCAGAAGCAGAGCCGCCAGTCAGCGTGGTAGATAAAGTCGTCGACAAGAAAAACAGCCGCGCCGCCGCCGAGGAATACCTGAAATACCTGTGGTCCCCGGAAGGTCAGGAAATCGCTGCCAACAACTACCTTCGTCCTCGCGATCCAGCAGTACTGGCCAAATACACCGACCGCTTCCCGAAAGTTGATTTTCTTTCAGTAGAGAAAACCTTTGGCGACTGGCGCACCGTGCAGAAAACTCACTTTGCTGATGGCGGGGTTTTTGATCAGATTTATACCGGCAAGTGATTGGGGTGATCTGAAATGAAAAACGGCGACCTTGGGGTCGCCGTTTTTGCTCATCAACTGCGTATGTCCATCGAATGCCTCACAAATAAATTGTCAGGTGTAGAAGCTGATAACCACAGTCTCGCTCACCGCCCCCTTTTGCCCATATTTTCCGGCAAGGATGATTGAGTCCGCTTCCAGGCGCATGGCGCTAGCCAAATTAACTCCGGGCCCAAAGCTAGCGGTATTCCAACCTCGCCTTGCAAAAGAAACATCAGCAGCTCCATCGGGATTAAAGCGCGCCACGATAAATTTGGCAGATGCCGGATCAACGTATAAGTTTTGTTCTGATACCGATCCCGCCACAACCACCTTGCCGTTTGATTGCCAGCCTGCAAATACAAATGCCAGAAACTCTCCCTGCGCACCGAATACAACAACCTTTCCGCTATTGAATGACGTGTCCGGAAGCCCTGTACCCTCCAGCTTCACAACGACACCCTTTGAACTGTGCACGCCGCCTGTATAAGTACTCATCTCTCCGGAGCAGACTAGACAGTTGTCAGACGCCTCAGCAACCGATTGAAAGTAATATATAGTGGAGTAATCTTTTCCCGAGAGATTTTCAGGCAGATCAATCATGACAAGTCCTTGATTACCGAACGACGGATCGCACGAGCCATCGTCATTTAACTTAAGGACCAGACCTTTGGGCTCGGACATAAACACAGAGTCAGCATATATTTTTACACCGCCGCAAATGGCAATTTGCCCATTCGACAGTTCCGTGACGCCTTGCAAAAATACATAGTCTCCTTCATAACCTGGCACCACGATCTGAATGACTCCATCATTACCAAAGCTTGTATCAAGTTCACCACTTGGAAGGAATCTGACTACCAGACTTGGGCCGGGCGCTGATGATGTTTGAGAGACGAAAAAAAACTTCCCGGAAGCTGAGGTAATAGTTGCGCCCGTCTGAACCGGGCTCACATTCAAAACGTCTACCAAGGCAGGTTGGGCAGCGCCCGCAAATTGCTTAAAATAAGCAAGGTCAGAAAAATTATGTACTCTCAGCCCTCCAATACCGAAATCTGCATCCAGGTCGCCATCACTGTTGAAGCGTACCAGTGCCACTATTGGACCCCGATCAGGTCCAACAATGGCGCGCACCAGGACGGCTACACCGCCATCTGTATGAACAGCCATGGATGAACCAATGATGCCCTGTGAGAGCTCAGTCCCCTCAAAGCTGACTTCGGCCAAGCCATCTACACCAAACGCTGGATCGACAGTATTATCAGGATGAAACCGGGCGACAATCACGCGAGCATATCTAAATGACGACGATGGATTGATTGCGCTCGCGACATACAGCTTACGACTGCCAGACTGTCGTGAAACTCCGAAAACGTTTTTCAGCTGATCGGCAGGCGGCATTGCGCGAAAGGAAGCCCTTACTTCACCAGAAGCACCGTTAACGTCCATGATCCATAGTCCTTTATAGTCACTCTTTAAGTTAAGCTGCGGAAACCGACAGATAAACGCTCGCAATTACACCACCATGTAACACCCTGCAACGTCGTAATGCAACGCCGGGCGAAGACGATTTGGCTATTAGCAGGCGCTTTATAACTTCAATATCTCTAACCGATCGGAGGTTTCAAAAACCACCTACTTACGCCATCCGTTACAACTTCGAAGTCACGGAAATAAAACTATTTATCTGACATTCGAAGCGTTTCCCTCAACGATGGTTTTCCCCGCAGGTGTTTTTTGAGGCGGAATGAAACTCGCTCAATGTGGCGGCATTTTTTACTGGGGATTGCGATTCACTTGAAATGCCTGGGAGCTCAAGAGCGACGTGAGACAACCATGATGATCGGCCCGGATGGCCCGCTTCGCGACCGTTGTAACCTCCGATGCTCTCTAGGGTTCGCGCTTTCTCGGGTAACAACCTGAGCTGTAGGAGTCGCCCCGGTGTCCCTGACACCACGCTGTCGCGCAGCAAACACGGACCCTGTAGGAGTGACCGGGGTGGCGATCCACATTGCTCGCGATGCGGTTTTTTCTGGCGATAAATTAGCGCCTGACTTGGATCTACCGCGAGCGAGCTCACTCCTACAGAAAAATATTTAAATTCATATAGTTATTTTATGTTGGCGAGCACGAAGCCACCTATTAATCAATTCCCGAACTGCTTACCCAACCCCGCCGGCACACCACTTGAATCCGTCTCCTGCCATGGCCCATTGCGGCCAGTGGACCAGGTCCAGCCGTTGTTCCAGCGGTAATACGTACGCTGGCGGTAGAAGGTGTCAGTCTGGTCGTCCAGAACGTGTACACCCAGGCTCGCGTCCCAGTGGCTGTTGCCACCCGGTGGCGGGGCGAAGTTGCTGGAGGTTTTTGGACCTGCTGCAGGTGCTTTCGGGGTCGGCGTGGGTGTTGGCGTGCTCGGCATACCGGGTTGGGATTTACCAGGCAGCGTCGGGATCGGCTCCTGGCTGCGCGGTCCGGTGGGCTGGACCGCACAGGCGCTCAAGCCCATAACCAGACCCAATAACGTAATACGTGCGGCTGCGCGGTACATAAGCGTGCTCTCTACTGATCAGGGCTGTCGATGGTCAGTGCCTGCAAGACCGTGGTGTTGCTCGCCAGCGGCTTGCTGCGGCCGATCCACTCGCCGGTGGTCGGCTGACCTACACGGGATATCCGTGCCACGAGTTGGACTTCCGGAAAGTTCGACAGTTTCAGTTGCGGCATCATCGCGTCCGCATCGCCCAGTTCGACTTCAATGGGCAAGTCTGCCACCGTCACTCGCTTGACTGCCAATGGTGCCGGAGGGCCGCCTACCGCGCGGGCGAAGATGAATACGCTGTCACCCGGCGCTGCTTTGGCTTTCAGGTCAGCGGCCAGAGTGACACGCACTTTGATAGATGCGGTTTTATTCACCACTGCGGCAGGCTGTTCAACCTTGCCACCGCTTTCGGCGAGCTTTTCAGTGGCGCGGGCAATGCCGCCTTCCAGTGCTTGCCGGGATGGATCCTGCGCAGGCAGCACAGCCAACAGGCGCTTCCAGTAATCAACGGCTTGTTGATAATGCTGGCTTTCAAAAGCAGCAATCCCTAACAAGCCAAGACTGGTGACTTCTTTGGGATCGCCCTGCAACGCCTCATTGGTCAGCGCTTGCACCTGAGGGCTGAATTTCTTTTCACTGGCGAAGTACAGCGCTTGCGCCCACTGACCGAGTAGTTCGGGCTGACGACCTGCCAGCGCGACGGCTCGTTCGAACATTGCAGCAGCGTCAGCCGGGCGATCCTGAGCCATGTAGGTGCGCGCCAGGAAGTACACCCCCTCAGCCGAATCCGGCTGGGCTTTAACGGCACGCTCCAGGCGATTGGTCATCTCGGCAATCGAGCCAGGAGGCTGGGCGAATTCGCGAGTCAGCTCAACCTTGTCACTGGCACCAAAATGCAGATAAAGACCGATACCCATCAGCGGCACCAGAAATGCAACCAGCAGTGGCAAGGTTTTGCCCAGGCGCGAGGTACGCAGCGGTTCAGCCCCCTCTGTGTCTGCCAGCAACTCACGGGCCGCTTCGGCGCGCCCGCTGTCCATTTGCGTCGAGGTCAGTACGCCCTCCTCCTGCTGACCTTGCAGTTCGGCAACGCGCTCCTGATATAAAGCAACGTTGAGCGCGGTACGGTCTTCTTCACTTTGCGCGCGACGGCCACGCAGGACGGGGATCAGCAGGAAACTCATGGCCACCAGCAACAGCAGGCCGGCGGCTAGCCAGAAATCAATCATTCGCGGTTTTTATCCAGCAGATTTGCGAGGCGCTGACGCTCCTCGTCGGAAAGCACATCGGTTTCCTCGCGACCCTGGCCACGACGACGCACGACAATCACACCAATCACCACCAGGCCACCGATCAGCAACCCGGCAGGCCCAAACCACAACAGCCAGGTTTTGGCGCTCAACGCAGGCTTGTAGCGCACGAAGTCGCCGTAGCGATCAACCATGAAGTCGATGATCTGCTGATTGCTCTGCCCTTCGCCGAGCATGCGGAAAATCTCTTTGCGCAAGTCTGCAGCGATGGGGGCGTTTGAATCGGCGATGTCCTGATTCTGGCACTTGGGGCAGCGCAGCTCTCTGGTCAGCTCGGCATAGCGCGCTCGTTCGGCGTCATCACGAAACTCGTAAGCATCGATGGCGGCATGCGCCACGCTGACAATGCCAAGGCTGAAAACCACTGCGGCGAGTAAACGCTTCATTGACGCGCCTCATCCACAAGGCCCTGATACAGGCCAGCGAGTTTTTCACGCCATACGGTTTCATCCACGACACCGACAAACTTGTGACGAATGATGCCCTTGCTGTCGATCAGGAAGGTTTCCGGTGCGCCATAGACGCCGAGGTTCAAACCGAGGCTGCCTTCGTCATCACGAATGTTCAGCTGATACGGGTTATGAAAATCCTTGAGCCACTTCAAGGCATCAGCGTTGATGTCCTTGTAGTTGACCCCGTAGATCACCACCCCCTGCTGCGCCAGCTTGTTCAGCACTGGATGCTCAACCCGGCAGGCGACACACCAGGTGCCCCAGATGTTGACCAGTGCTGGTTTGCCCAGCAGATCGGCACGGGTAATGATCCGGTCGCTTTGCACATCCCGCAGGGAAAACTCCGGGAATGGTTTGTCGATCAGCGCCGAGGGCAGCTCGGCCGGGTTCAGATACAAACCGCGATACAAAAACACCGCAACGCCAAGAAACAGCACCAGCGGCAATAGCATGACCCAGCGCCTCATACCGCAGCCTCCATGCCCAAGGCATCACGCACCTTGCTTTTCACTTTGACCCGATAGCGCTTGTCCATCGCCGCCAGCACACCGCCCAAGCCGGTGATCAAGCCACCGAACCAGATCCAGCGCACGAACGGTTTGACGTGAACACGTACCGCCCAGGCGCCATCCCCCAGCGGCTCGCCCATGGCCACGTAAAGATCGCGAGTGAAACCAGCGTCGATCCCTGCTTCGGTCATCATCGACTGCTGCACGGTGTAGAGGCGCTTTTCAGGGTGCAGGATGGTCACTTGCCTGTCGCCTTCAAGTACGCGAACGGTGCCGCGATCAGAGGTGAAATTTGGCCCCTGGTAATGCCGGGCACCTTCGAACACGAACGTATAACCGCCCAGCTCCATGGATTCGCCTGGCGACAGGCGCAAGTCCCGCTCGGCGCTGTTCTGGCTGGACAACACTACGCCCAGGGCGCACACCGCGATACCGAGATGAGCGAGTTGCATCCCCCAGTAACTGCGGGTCAGACTGCGTGAACCTTTGATCAAACCTTTGTGGCGGGTCTTGTCCAGCAGATCGCGGACACCCGCCAACAACACCCAGGCAGCCAGCATGAAAGTCGCCATCACGGCCCAGTGGAAATCATCCATGGCGAAACCGGCGATCACCGCCAGAACAGCGCTGCCGATCAGCACAGGCGCGAGCATGCTTGCCAGCCATTTGACCGGAGTGTCTTTCCAGCGCACCAACACACCAATGGCCATGACCGCCATGAGCAAGCCCATCAAGGGCACGAACAGCGCGTTGAAATACGGCGGGCCTACGGACATCTTCGCGCCACTCATGGCGTCGAGTACCAGTGGATACAAGGTGCCGAGCAGAATCATCGATGCGGCGACCACCAGCACCAGGTTGTTGCCCAGCAGCAGGGTTTCCCGGGACCACAGGCCGAAGCCAACGTGGCTTTTGACCACCGGCGCGCGGAAGGCAAACAGGGTCAGCGAACCGCCGACCACGAACAGCAGGAAAATCAGGATGAAAACGCCGCGCTCCGGATCAGAGGCGAAGGCATGCACCGACGTCAGCACGCCGGAGCGAACCAGGAATGTCCCCAGCAGGCTCAGAGAAAATGCAGCGATGGCGAGCAGTACCGTCCAGCTTTTGAACACGCCCCGTTTTTCGGTCACAGCCAGCGAATGTATCAACGCAGTGCCGACCAGCCATGGCATGAACGAGGCGTTTTCCACCGGATCCCAGAACCACCAGCCGCCCCAGCCAAGTTCGTAATAGGCCCACCAGGAGCCCAAGGTAATGCCGACACCGAGGAATGCCCAGGCGACGATGGTCCACGGACGTGACCAGCGCGCCCATGCGGCATCGAGCCGCCCGCCCAGCAACGCGGCAATGGCAAACGCGAACGCCACCGAGAAACCGACATAGCCCATGTAAAGCATCGGCGGATGGACGATCAGCCCAATGTCCTGCAGCAGCGGATTAAGATCGCGGCCGTTGGCGGGCACTTGCGGCAGGATGCGGGAGAATGGGTTGGAGGTCAGAATCAGGAACAGCATGAAGCCGACGCTGATCATGCCCATGACGGCCAGCACTCGAGCCAGCATCACTTGTGGCAATTGGCGGGAAAATATCGAAACAGCGAACGTCCAGGCACCGAGAATCAATGCCCAGAGCAGCAACGAGCCTTCATGCGCACCCCATACGGCGCTGAACTTGTAGTACCAGGGCAACGCGCTGTTGGAGTTTTCGGCGACATAGGCCACGGAAAAGTCGTCGGTCATGAACGCGTAAGTTAGACAACCGAAGGCGAAGACCAGAAAGCTGAACTGCCCCCAGGCAGCGGGTTGTGCGAGGCCCATCCACAGACGGTCGCCACGCCAGGCGCCAATCAACGGCACGCTGGCCTGCACGACGGCGAAGCAAAGCGCCAGAATCATGGCCAGATGGCCGAGTTCAGGAATCATGATCAGCCCTGCTTCGATGGTGTTGAAGAAATCGGGGCGGGTTGACCGCTTTCCTTGAGCGCCTTGGTGACTTCCGGCGGCATATACTTTTCATCGTGCTTGGCCAGCACTTCATCGGCGACGACCACGCCATCTGCGCCGAGCTTGCCAAGGGCGACAATGCCCTGCCCTTCGCGGAACAGGTCCGGCAGGATGCCACGGTAGGTAATGGTTACGGCCTTGTTGAAATCGGTGACGATGAATTTCACGTCCAGCGAGTCCGGAGAGCGCTGCAAGGAGCCTTTTTCAACCATGCCGCCCGCACGAATCCGCGTATCCAGCGGCGCTTCGCCATTGGCAATCTGGGTCGGGGTGTAGAACAGGTTGATGTTTTCTTTCAAGGCACTCAAAGCCAGAGTTACGGCGATGCTGACACCGGCGAGGATCGCCACGATGATCAACAGGCGCTTTTTACGCAGCGGATTCACTTCTGTTTCTCCCAGCGCAGGCGACGCGCCTCTTGTTGCAGGTAACGCCGACGTGCCAGCAGCGGCAGCGCCACATTGATCGCCAGCACCACAAAACAGATGCCATAGGCCGACCAGACGAACAGGCCATGATGACCCATGGCCAGAAATTCGCCGAATGAATCAAATTTCATGGTGCCTCTCCCTTCACCGGCGGCTGCCCCAGGGATTTGAGCACTTCGGCCTTGACCCAACTGGCCCGGGCTTCACGCTTGAGCAACTCAAGGCGCATGCGCAGCAAAACGATCGCGCCGAAGAAGCAATAGAAACCCAGTACCGTAAACAGCAGCGGCAGCCACATTTCCGCAGGCATCGCCGGTTTTTCGGTGAGGCTGAATGTGGCGCCCTGATGAAGGGTGTTCCACCACTCCACTGAGTATTTGATGATCGGAATATTGATCACCCCGACAATGGCCAGCACTGCACAGGCCTTGGCGGCGCTGTCGCGGTTGCTGATGGCGTTGCTGAGGGCGATCAGGCCCAGATAAAGGAACAGCAAAATCAGCATCGAGGTAAGGCGCGCATCCCAGACCCACCACGAGCCCCAGGTGGGCTTGCCCCAGATAGCCCCGCTGATCAGCGCCAACGCCGTCATCCAGGCACCGATGGGCGCAGCACTTTGCAGCGCGACGTCGGCGAGTTTCATTTTCCACACCAGCCCGACCACGCCGCAGACCGCCAGCATCACGTAGCAGGACTGGGCGAGCATGGCGGCCGGAACATGGATATAGATGATGCGAAAGCTGTTGCCCTGCTGGTAATCCGGTGGCGCGAAGGCCAGGCCCCAGACGACGCCGATGCCGATCAGCAACACCGCGGCGATACTCAGCCAGGGCAGCAGACGCCCACTGATGCCGTAGAACCATTTAGGGGAACCGAGCTTGTGGAACCACGCCCAGCTCAACCCGCGTTTAGCGTTGTCTTTCATCACGCTGCCTTTCATCAAACTGCCTTCTCACGGTGTCGCTCGGGTTTGCTGCTGACTAAAAGAGTCATTCAGGCAGAACCTCATTTATTCGCCGACGCTGATCTTCAGGCCAGCCGCTATTGCAAAGGGGGTCAGGGTAACCGCAAGCGCGGTCAGGCTGCCGAGCCAGAGCAGGTAACCCGTCGCAGGCATACCTTGCAGTGCCGCTTGCAGCGCGCCACTTCCCAGAATCAGGACCGGGATATACAACGGCAGAATCAACAGGGCCAGTAACAAACCGCCTCGCTTCAGCCCCACCGTCAATGCCGCGCCGACCGCACCGAGCAGACTCAATACCGGCGTCCCCAACAGCAATGACAGTAACAACACCGGCAGGCACTGAGTGGGCAAACCCAGCATCAGTGCCAGCAGCGGCGCCAACAATACCAGTGCCAGCCCGGAAAAGGTCCAATGAGCCAGCACTTTGGCCAGCACCAGCATCGCCAGAGAGTGCGAGGAAAGCACCCATTGCTCCAGAGAGCCGTCCTCGAAATCGCTACGGAACAGGCCGTCCAGCGAGAGCAGCACCGATAACAGAGCCGCTACCCAGACTAATCCCGGCGACAAGGTTTGCAACAGTTGCGTCTCCGGACCGACCGCTAGCGGGAACAACGCAATGACAATCGCGAAGAACACCAACGGGTTGGCCAACTCGGCGGGACGCCTGAACAACAAGCGTGCCTCGCGTGCGATCAACAGGGTAAACACATGACTCATACGGCCCATTGCCCCAGATCAATATCGCGATAACCGGCCGGTGTTCGGCTCAAGGTGTGGTGAGTGGTCAACACAATCATGCCGCCCCGCTCGCAATGTCCGGCCAGATGTTCCTCCAGTTGCGCGACGCCTTGCTTGTCCAGCGCCGTGAAAGGTTCGTCGAGGATCCAGACCGGCGGGCAGTCCAGATACAGGCGCGCCAGAGCTACCCGTCGCTGTTGCCCGGCCGACAGCGTGTGACACGGGACGTCTTCGAAGCCTGCAAGACCGACGGCTTCGAGAGCCTGCCAGATAGCCGTTGATTCAACCGGACGATGCAACGCACTCAGCCAGACAAGGTTTTCCACCGGGGTCAGCAAATCCTTGATGCCCGCAGCATGGCCGATCCAGAGCAGATTACGAGCCAGCTGGATTCGCTGTTCGCCCAACGGCAAGCCGTTGACCAGTACCTGGCCCGCAGTCGGCTGCATGAGCCCGCAGAGCAGGCGCAACAGACTGGTCTTGCCGCTGCCGTTTGGGCCACTGATCTGCAGCATGTCGCCAGCATTTACGTGCACGTCGAGGTGCTCGAAAAGCATTCGCCAGTCGCGCTCGCACGCCAGATCAATGGCTTGCAGAAAAGGTGCAGAAGGAGTCATCAGGGGTCCCGGTGCCGCATAGTCGCATCAGAACACAGCGCGGAAAATGCGGTCTGAGGAAATGGCTGTTCAAGTCAGCTTTGAAACGGCCGTTACATTGGCAACTTCATTTGTATCGGTGGCTGCCACAGCGGGCCGCATTATACATGGCATGTCCGCCACAAGAGGGCATTTTCAACAGGTCGCGATTCCATGACAGGTGACATCACCAGCCTTCAACCGACTACCGCCGCTGCCGCTCTGGGCCGCGCAGGCCTCTCCCCGGCGCAAGTGCTTCAACTCCTCCAGCCGATGGAAAACCTTATAAAGCCGGGCGAGACTGTCGCTGCCGAGGTGATCACCCTCAAGCAACTGCAACAGAATTTTCAGTTACTGATCAAGATCGCGTTGGGTAATGGTCTACAGACCAGCGTCAGTGTAACCAGCCCCCTGCCCCTCACGCCGGGCACTACGCTCTCAATCTCGCAAGCGTCCCCCAATGCGCTGACCATGACCTTGCAACAGGTCAACACTGCATTGAATAACCTGCAGACCAGCATCGACACTGAAAAGTTACCGCAAGGCACATTGCTGCAGGCGCGGGTGCTGACGACTCAGGTCGTGGCTGATGCCGTGAATCAATTGACCGGCTTGGGGACGGCGCAACCTGGTACACAATCCGCCGCACAGCCAGCCCTGTATAAATCCATTGTGGTTCTGCTTAATACGGCCTTGGCGGGCACCAGCCTGAGCATCGAAAGCCCTCAGCCGTTGCGCCCCGGCTCATTGCTGAGCGCCCAGGTGCAGGGCAGCCAGTCGCTCAATTTCGTGCCGCTGCCCAGCAACCTTGATCAATTGGCGGTGACCCAGCAACTCACCACTCAGCAAAACCGTCAGGGTTCGCTGGACGTGCTGATCAATGCGCTGCGCAACCTTCAACCCCCTCCTTCTACATCGTCTGCGCCCTCAACACCGTTGCAAGCGAGCATTCAGCAGTTGCTGGCGGACTTGCCGGACATGGAGCAGATGAGCAATCCCCGCGTCGTCGCCCAGGCGATCAACGCCAGCGGCCTGTTCATGGAGGCAAAGCTGCTCTCGGGAATGAACCCGATGGCGATGCCAGACATGAAGGCCAACCTGATGCAACTCATCGCGCAGTTGCTGCCCGGCTTGCCCGCCAACACCAGCTATGACGCTGCCGCCGCCTCCAACATGCTGGCCCGAACCATGCCCGGTGTATTGCGTAGCGCGCTGGGCACTATGGGACTGGTCGCGCCACCGCCATTGCCAGTCCATTTCCCGCTGCCCTCGCGAGCGATCAAGAGCGGCAAAGAGGATGACCTGGAGATTCTGCTGAAACTCGCTGCCGCAGCCGTTTCACGCGTGCAGAGTCATCAGTTGGGTAGCCTGGAGCAGACCCGGACCAACGCTGACGGTACTCAAGTGACCGCTTGGCAACTGGAAATCCCGATGCGCAACGGCCAGGACATCGTGCCGATGCAGGTCAAGATACAGCGCGAAGACATGCCGGAAAAAGACAGCAATCAGGAGAAGGACGACAGCGAGCCGAAGGACGTACGGGAGAAACTCTGGAAGATCGACCTGGCCTTCGATCTGACGCCCCTTGGCGCACTTCAGGTTCAGGCGCAATTGCACCGTGGCAAGTTGTCGAGCCAGCTGTGGGCCGAACGCGCTGACAGTGCTGCCCTGATCAGCAATGAACTCGGGTATTTGCGCGAGCGGTTGATCGCCTCCGGCCTTGAAGTCGGTGAGTTGGCTTGCAGTCAGGGCGTGCCCCATCAAGGACCGCGCACTACCCTTCAACAACGCTGGATCGACGAGAACGCCTGATGAGCAAACCCGACCAAAACCCGCGCCAGGCGATCGCGCTGACTTACGACGGCACACACACGCCGACTCTGAGCGCCAAAGGTGACGATCAGTTGGCCGAAGCTATTCTGGCCATTGCCCGGGAATATGAGGTGCCTATTTATGAGAATGCCGAGCTGGTCAAGTTACTGGCGCGTATGGAGCTGGGCGACAGCATTCCAGAGCCGCTGTATCGGACCATTGCGGAGATCATTGCTTTTGCATGGCATTTGAAGGGCAAGTTTCCGGTGGGCCAGGATCCGGATGCACCGCCGGTGGAGCGGGATATTACGCCTAAGTGGTGAAGCTACTTTTGCGTACATATCCGTTGTTGGGGTGAAGGCTGGTATTGGTTGCGCTTTTACAGCGCGTCACTTTCGAAAAGCGCGAAAGTAACCAGAGCGCTCTTGCCCCATCACTCGGCACCTCGCTGTCGCTCGGTGTACCCGCCCGCAGATCCTGAACCGCGGGCCGCCGCAATGGGCCATCCATGGCCCGGTGCGGCTAAACCGGCATCCTTGCCGGTTTGCCCACGCTTCAGAATCTGCGTTCGGCCAGCCTGATTTAACGGGGCGCCTCAGATCAAAATCAACAGCGCGGCGGCCTGATAGCCGACCTGATTGTGTGGATTTCCTCGGCATCTGTAGGAGCTGCCGAAGGCTGCGATGGGGTGTGTCATACGAAGAATGCGTTGGCTGTCGGGACGTCTCGCGAACAAGTTCGCTCCTACCGTTCCGCGGTGAAACCGCTGTTTTTGATCTGCTTTTGATTTTGATCTGAGGCGCCCCGTTAAACCACGCCGGCCGGAATGCGATATTGCTGCGTGGGGCAAACCGGCAGGGATGCCGGTTTAGCCGCCTCAGGCCATGGATGGCCGGTGGCGGCGGCCCCACGCAGCAATGTCGGATTACGGGTATGCCGAGCGACAGCGAGGCACCCAGTGGTGGGGCAAGAGCGTTTTGGTTACTTTTGCGCTGTTCAAAAGTGACGCGCTGTAAAAGCGCAACCAATATCCGCCATCACCCCAGAAACGGATATGTCCCCACAAGGTGGAGGAACGTCCGCTATCACCCCTGATTATGACTATGCAACTTGCTCATCAACTGAGCCTCTGCCTGAGTCAAACCACAAGCCTGAGTGAGTTCATCGACACTGGCGCCCATGCCGACCAGGCGTGCGGCCTGGGCGAAAGAAAGGGTTGATGGGTCACGCTGCTCCAATGCGGTGAGTTTGTCGGGCAAAGGCCCGACAGTCGCCCGCAGCTCGTGCAAGGCCTCACCCATTTTGACGGTACCGCTCTGGAAATGGTCCACCCGCCTGGCCAGCTCCCGAAAGCGCTGATCACGTAAAACGTCCAGCTCTTCCCTTTTCAGTTCGAGCTGGCGCTGACGCTTGGTGTATGTGATGAACCAACCCAGGGTCACTACCCAGAGAATCCCCAGGAAAATGACAGCTACCTCAAGCATCAATCAGATGTTCTCCAGCTCGGACCACTCTTCTTCGGACATCATCTTGTCCAGCTCGACAAGGATCAACAGCTCGCCGTTCTTGTTGCAGACACCCTGAATGAACTTGGCGGATTCGTCGTTACCCACGTTTGGTGCAGTTTCCACCTCAGACTGACGCAGGTAAACCACTTCGGCAACGCTGTCGACCAGAATACCGACCACTTGCTTGTCGGCTTCGATGATCACAATACGAGTGTTGTCGCTGACTTCAACCGGATCCAGACCAAAGCGCTGACGCGTGTCGATCACGGTCACGACGTTACCGCGCAGGTTGATGATACCCAGCACGTAGCTTGGAGCACCCGGTACGGGAGCGATTTCGGTGTAGCGCAGCACTTCCTGAACCTGCATCACGTTGATGCCGTAAGACTCGTTATCCAGGCGGAAAGTAACCCACTGCAGAATAGGATCTTCGGAACCTTGTGCGGACGACTTCTTCATAACCCCAACCCCTCGCGTGTGTGCTGTGCAGGAGGCGTGCTGTACGCCCCCTCTTGATTATTTGGTTTTGTGCATCTGCTTGACCGCGCCACTGGCTATCAACTCGGCCAACTCTGAAACATCCAGCAAGGCGCACATGTGCTCTATCACTGTGCCCGCCAACCAGGGACGCTGCCCTCGCTGGGTACGCCATTTGATCTCCTTTGGGTCAAGGCGTAGCGAGCGACTGACCTGATGCACCGCCAACCCCCACTCGTAGCCTTGAACCGAAATTACGTACTGCAAGCCTTGGCGAAAATCATCGCGATAGCGATCCGGCATGATCCAGCGCGCGGTATCCAGGACTTTCAGGTTACCGCTCTGGCTCGGCAGGATTCCGAGGAACCATTCCGGCTGACCAAACAGCGGCGTCAAATCATGTCCGGCCAAGGGATAAATCGACCCCAGGCAAACCAACGGTACTGCCAGCGTCAAACCGGCCACATCAAACAACAGGCATTCGAACGGCTCTTCTGCCCATGCAGGTCGGCCGTCGCTGGCAGGCGGCGGCGTGGGTGTGCCATGGGCGGTTGCCAGATGCACGTCGGCAACCGGCTCAATCAACTCAACCTCTTGCACCGGAACCACTTCCGCGACTTCCGGCACCACTTCGACTTCAACCCGCGCCACCACTGGAGCCGCAACCGGCACGACCACTGGCGCAGCGACTGCAACCGGCACAGCGACAGGCGCAGGTGCGGCAACGGCCACCGCTATCGGTGTCGCCAGCGCCTGCATGCGCTTGTCATGTTCCTGCTCCTCACGCACCGCTGCTTCGAAATCATCCTCAGCCGAGAACTGCGGTTCGGCTGGCAATACTTCGGGCAAATCTTCGGTGGCGTCCTGAAGCAGCGCATCCAGATAAGACTGCAGCGCCAACTGCGGTCGTGTTGCTATCTCTACAGGCCGATTCAGGTTCATACAGGTGCCACACAATGATTGACGCGTTTACCGCTTGAAAGAGTTATCGGCCAATGTAAGCCCCGACTTGAATGGATCTGTGTGCCCGCTGCAAATAAAGATGACATGCTCATGTCAGGCCACCTGCGCCATGAGTTGTTCGGACAGCAAATGCTTGAGCAGTGCCCGATAAGCCAGCACCGCGCGACTTTTGTTATCAAACTGCGAAGGCGTCACGCCCTTGCGACTGGCGTCTCGTAAACGGGTATCCACCGGCACATAGGCTTTCCAGACGTGCTCGGGGAAACTGTCGCGCAGGAATTTAAGGGTGCCCATGGAGGCCTGGGTACGTCGGTCGAATAAGGTCGGCACGATGGTGTACGGCAATGGGACCTTGCGCGAACGGTTGATCATCGCCAGCGTGTTCACCATGCGCTCCAGACCTTTGACGGCGAGAAACTCGGTCTGCACCGGGATCACCAGTTGCTGACTGGCCGCCAATGCATTGACCATCAACACGCCCAGCAACGGAGGGCTGTCGATTAACGCGTAATCGAATTCCTGCCAAAGCTGCGCCAGGCTTTTGGCGATGACCAGGCCCAGGCCATTCTGGCCGGGTGACTGGCGCTCGAGCGTTGCCAGCGCAGTGCTCGACGGCAGCAACGAAATACGTTGATCGCTGGTGGGTAACAGCAACTGGCCTGGCAGGCCGTCCGGAATGCTGCCCTTGTTCAAAAACAGGTCATAGACACTGTGTTCAAGGGTGTCCGGGTCGTGACCGAAATAACTGGTCATCGAGCCATGGGGATCCAGATCGACCACGACCACGCGCTTGCCCGCCTCGGCCAACAGCCCGGCTAACGCGATGGTGGAGGTGGTTTTACCAACGCCACCTTTTTGATTGGCTACTGCCCAGACTCTCATGTGTGCTCTTCCTCCCGCCATGGCGGTGGCCATACCGAGAAACGACTATCGTACGGGTGACGAAGAATTGACGGTATTGCTGCGCACCGCCGGGTTGACAGGCGCAGGTGCAGTTTGTGTGCCAGCACGGCGCAATGCAGCATCCGGTTGCGCATTGGCTGAACCGGAAGCGGTCAGGCTGCGACGTACATCAAGATTACGGGAGATCACCAGCACGACCCGGCGATTGCGGCCACGCCCTTCCGCCGTAGCGTTGGAAGCCACAGGCTGGAACTCGCCATACCCAACGGAAGCCATACGGGCCGGGTTCAAGCCTTCCATCGCCAGCATGCGCACGATGCTAGACGAGCGCGCCGAAGACAGTTCCCAGTTGGTCGGGAACTGGGAAGTGCTGATCGGCTGATCATCGGTAAAGCCCTCGACATGAACCGGGTTGTCGAACGGCTTGAGAATCTTGGCGACTTTTTCAATGATCGTGAACGCCTTGTCACTGGGGATGGCGTCCCCGCTGCCGAACAACAGGCCGGAACTGAGCTCGATTTCGATCCACAGTTCGTTGCCACGCACCGTCATCTGATTGGACTTGATCAGGTCACCGAAACCATCACGCACTTCATCGGCAATTTCCTTGAGCGGGTCGGTCACGTTCTGGCCAATGCCCGCATCGACTTGCTCACTGTCCTTGACCAACGGCTCGGCCGGCTTGACCGATAAAGGACGCTGCTCGCCAATGGGAATCGGCTTCATGCTGCGCTCGGGTTCGTTGAACACGCCCACCAGCGCTTCGGAAAGGATTTTGTACTTGCCTTCGTTGACCGAAGAAATCGAGTACATCACGACAAAGAAGGCAAACAGCAGCGTGATGAAGTCCGCGTAGGACACCAGCCAGCGCTCGTGATTTTCGTGCTCTTCGGGTCGACGACGTCGAGCCATGGCGTATTACTCCATGAAGCCTTGCAGCTTGAGTTCAATGGAGCGCGGGTTTTCACCCTCGGCAATGGACAGCAGACCTTCGAGAAGCATTTCGCGATAGCGCGACTGACGCAGGGCGATGCTCTTGAGCTTGTTGGCAACCGGCAACAGGATCAGGTTGGCCGAAGCCACGCCATAAATAGTAGCGACGAAAGCCACGGCAATACCGCTGCCCAGCTGGCTCGGATCAGCGAGATTGCCCATGACGTGGATCAGGCCCATGACGGCGCCGATGATGCCGATGGTAGGCGCATAGCCGCCCATGCTTTCAAAGACTTTGGCGGCCTGGATATCACGATGCTCCTGGGTCATGAAATCCACCTCCAGGATGCTGCGAATCGCTTGCGGCTCAGCACCATCGACTAACAACTGCAGGCCTTTGCGGGCATAGCTGTCAGGCTCGGCATCGGCCACCGACTCAAGGCCGAGCAAGCCTTCCTTGCGGGCGGTCATGCTCCAGTTGATGACCCGGTCGACACCACTCGCCAGGTCAATGCGTGGCGGGAAGAGAATCCAGACAGCAATCTGAATGGCACGCTTGAACGCGCTCATCGGTGCCTGCAGCATCGACGCCGCCAGCGTACCGCCAATCACGATCAAGGCCGCAGGACCATTGAGCAAGGCGGACAGATGCCCACCTTCCAGATAGTTACCGCCGACAATTGCAACGAACGCGAGGATGATACCGATCAGACTCAAAACATCCATCAGACACACGCCTCCACGAGGTGCCGGCCGATATCGTCCAGACTGTAAATCGCGTCAGCCAGATCAGCTTTGACGATCGCCATTGGCATGCCGTAGATCACGCAGCTCGCTTCATCCTGAGCCCAGACGTGGCTACCGCCCTGCTTGAGCAGACGCGCACCTTCGCGGCCGTCTGCACCCATGCCGGTCAGCACTACCGCCAATACCTTGTCACCGTAGGATTTGGCCGCCGAACCGAACGTAATGTCTACGCACGGCTTGTAATTCAGACGCTCGTCGCCCGGCAGGATCTTCACCGAACCACGGCCGTCAATCATCATTTGCTTGCCGCCCGGCGCCAGTAGCGCAAGGCCTGGACGCAGAATGTCGCCATCCTCCGCTTCCTTGACGCTGATCTTGCACAGCTTGTCCAGACGTTCAGCGAAGGCCTTGGTAAACGCTGCGGGCATGTGCTGAATCAACACGATCGGCGCAGGAAAGCTGGCAGGCAATTGGGTCAGCACGCGTTGCAAGGCAACAGGGCCGCCCGTCGAGGTGCCGATAGCGACCAGCTTGTAGTTCTTGCGTTTCGGTGTCCCTGACAACGGCGGGTGCGAGCTGCTGCTTGCCGCTGGAGCTGGCGCAGGTGCAGCACGCGGGGTTATCGGCCGCGCTGGAGCCGGAGTCGGACTTGTAGTTCTGCTGGTGACCGGAGTCGCAGCCGGCGCATGGGCCGGGCTGTGAATCGGTGCATGAGCCGGAGATGAGACGGGAGCTGCTACGGGAGCAGCAGAACCGCTCAAGCCGCGGCGATTACTGCGCGAAATGCTGTGGACTTTTTCGCACAGCAGTTGCTTGACCTTCTGCGGGTTACGCGAAATGTCTTCGAAATTCTTGGGCAGGAAATCCACCGCACCGGCGTCCAGTGCATCCAGCGTAACGCGGGCACCTTCGTGAGTCAGCGAGGAGAACATCAGCACCGGGGTTGGACTGCGCTGCATGATCTGGCGAACGGCGGTAATGCCGTCCATCATGGGCATTTCGTAGTCCATGGTAATCACGTCAGGCTTGAGCGACAGCACCAGATCAATCGCTTCCTTGCCGTTGCTCGCAGTACCGACAACCTTGATGTTTGGGTCTGAAGAAAGAATTTCCGTGACGCGGCGGCGGAAGAAACCGGAGTCATCCACCACCAATACCTTGACTACCATAAACACTCCATTACAGGCTGCACGGAAACGACTGCGCTGTGCGACATGCCTTTGAAGCGCGATTCGGGCGATGACAACAAATCGACCGAACGCATCCCAAAGGGCCACGAGACGCATACGCTCTATTGCCAGCTACGCACGCGACTCGACGTTGTTGTTATTGCCTTCTCGTGCATTCGCAGCGTTTCGACACAACCTGACCAGGCGCCACAGGCAGTTGCCTGCCGGTGGCACCAGAATCAAATACGCCGTGCGGCGTACCGCTTGAGCATACTCGGCACATCGAGAATCAAGGCAATGCGACCGTCACCGGTGATGGTGGCGCCTGACATGCCAGGCGTTCCCTGCAGCATTTTGCCCAGCGGCTTGATGACCACCTCTTCCTGGCCGACCAGTTGATCGACAACGAAGCCGATCCGCTGAGTGCCCACGGAAAGAATCACCACATGCCCTTCATGCTGCTCTTCGTGGACGGCCGAACTGACCAGCCAGCGCTTGAGGTAGAACAGCGGCAGCGCCTTGTCACGCACGATCACGACTTCCTGACCATCGACGACGTTGGTGGTCGACAGGTCCAGGTGGAAGATCTCGTTGACGTTGACCAGCGGGAAAGCGAAGGCCTGGTTGCCCAGCATCACCATCAGGGTCGGCATGATCGCCAGGGTCAACGGCACCTTGATGACGATCTTCGAGCCCTGGCCCTTGGTCGAGTAGATGTTGATCGTACCGTTGAGCTGGGCAATCTTGGTTTTCACCACATCCATGCCCACACCACGACCCGATACGTCGGAGATCTCGGTCTTGGTCGAGAAGCCCGGTGCGAAGATCAGGTTGTAGCAGTCGGTATCGCTCAGACGATCTGCAGCATCCTTGTCCATCACGCCACGCTTGACCGCAATCGCGCGCAGGACGTTAGGGTCCATGCCCTTGCCGTCATCGGAGATCGACAACAGGATGTGGTCGCCTTCCTGCTCGGCAGAGAGAATGACGCGACCGCCACGGGGCTTGCCGGATGCTTCGCGCTCTTCCGGTGTTTCCACACCGTGGTCAACCGCGTTACGCACCAAGTGGACCAGTGGATCGGCAAGCGCCTCGACGAGGTTCTTGTCCAGATCGGTTTCTTCACCCACCAGCTCAAGGTTGATTTCTTTCTTGAGCTGACGAGCCAGGTCGCGAACGAGTCGCGGGAAGCGACCGAAGACTTTCTTGATCGGCTGCATCCGGGTCTTCATCACCGCGGTCTGCAAGTCGGCCGTTACCACATCCAGGTTGGAAACCGCCTTGGACATGGCTTCGTCGCCGCTATTGAGACCCAGGCGAACCAGACGGTTACGCACCAGCACCAGTTCGCCGACCATGTTCATGATCTCGTCCAGGCGCGCGGTATCGACCCGCACGGTGGTTTCCGCTTCTGAAGCGACCGGCTTTTCAGCAGGTGGGGCAGCCGGTTTGGCAGGCGCAGGAGCAGGCGCGGCGGCCTTGGCGGGCGCTGGTGCAGCAGCCGGTTTGGCTGCAGCAGCCGGAGCAGGCTTCGCCGCTGGCGTCGCGGCTTTGGCAGGTGCTGCAACGGCGGCCGCAGGTGCAGCAACTGCAGCGGCTGTAGCAGCTATTTCCGGCTCGAACTTGCCCTTGCCGTGCAGCTCATCGAGCAAGGCTTCAAATTCGTTATCGGTGATTTCGTTGCCTTTGCCAGCCGATGCGGCTCCGGCAGCAGCAGGCGCTGACGCAACTGCGGTAGCGGCTGGAGACAACACTGCGGTGGCATCGAACGAACCTTTGCCGTGCAACTGATCAAGCAGCGCTTCGAATTCATCGTCGGTGATATCACCGCTTTGAGCCTTGCCAGCCGGTGCTGCAGCGACCGGAGCGGCAGCAGGTGCCGCGTCAGGCGCAAACTGACCTTTGCCATGCAACTGGTCGAGCAGCGATTCGAATTCCGAGTCGGTGATTTCGTCAGTTGCGGCTCCGCCCGTAGCAGCCGGTGCGGCAACAACCGGTGGTTGCTCCTTGGCGGCATTGAGCGAATCAAGCAGGTTTTCGAATTCGGTATCGGTGATCTCGTCGGAAGCCGCTTCAGCGACAGCTTCGACAGGTGCCTCCTCCACGACTTCAGCAGCGGGCGCTTCGTCAGCAGACGCAGGCTCTGCCAGACGCGCCAGGGCAGCCAGCAATTCCGGTGTTGCCGGAGTCACTTCACTGCGCTCACGCACCTGGCTGAACATCGCGTTGACCGCATCCAGCGCTTCAAGGACCACGTCCATCAGTTCCGAGTCTACGCGACGCTCACCCTTTCGCAGGATGTCGAAGACGTTCTCGGCGATGTGGCAGCACTCCACCAGCTCATGGAGCTGGAGGAAGCCGGCGCCCCCTTTTACAGTGTGAAAACCGCGAAAAATTGCATTGAGCAGATCTGCGTCATCCGGTCGGCTTTCCAGCTCGACCAACTGTTCAGACAACTGCTCGAGAATTTCGCCGGCCTCTACCAGAAAATCCTGAAGGATCTCTTCATCGGCGCCGAAGCTCATTGGGGTGCTCCCTAAAATTAACCGTCAACAGACCAGACTTAGAAGCCCAGGCTCGATAGCAGATCGTCTACATCGTCCTGTCCGGACACAACGTCTTCCCGTTTATCGGCATGAATCTGCGGACCTTCACCCTGTTTGATATGTTTTTCTGGATCTTTTTCTGCGCGGATGGATTCGTCGTCATGTTCGATGCCCGCAAAGCGGTCCACATGACTGGCCATGAGCACCAATTTGAGCAGATTGCTCTCGACTTCAGTGACCAACTGCGTGACGCGCTTGATCACCTGACCGGTGAGGTCCTGGAAGTCCTGAGCCAGCAGAATGTCGTTGAGGTGAGAGGAAACCTGGTGGGTATCCTTTTCAGTGCGCGTCAAGAAACCATCGACACGACGCGCCAGCTCACGAAACTCATCAGCGCTGACCTCACGGCGCATGAAACGCCCCCAGTCCGCACTCAAGGCCTTGGCCTCGTCGTTCAGACTGT
Source organism: Pseudomonas quasicaspiana (assembly GCF_021147825.1). Lineage (NCBI taxonomy): Bacteria > Pseudomonadati > Pseudomonadota > Gammaproteobacteria > Pseudomonadales > Pseudomonadaceae > Pseudomonas > Pseudomonas quasicaspiana. The sequence continues at coordinate 6,568 of NZ_JAGTPI010000048.1, read as the reverse complement.
GCATCAGCGGGGTGCTTTCTTCGACCAGGTCCATGGTGCGGTTGGCCGCGTTTTCCGTGAGCCTGACGACATACGACAGGCGCTCGGTGGCATCCGTGATCTGGGACACCTCTTCGGCTTGCGGCATGTTCGGGTCAATCTGGAAGTTGACGATCGCGCTGTGCAACTCGCGCGTCAGCTTGCCGATTTCTTGATACAGGCCACGATCCCGAGCCTGGTTGAGCTCATGGATCAGTTGCACGGCGTCGCCGAAACGGCCTTTTTCAAGGCTCGCCACCAGCTCGGTTGCGTGTTTTTTCAGGGTCGATTCAAACTCGCCCATTGACGTTTCGTTGTTCTCCATAAAGCCCTCGCGGCATACATCAGCTATTTACGCGCTCAAAGATCTTGTCGATCTTTTCTTTCAGCGCCTGAGCCGTGAATGGCTTGACGACATAACCGTTGACGCCGGCCTGAGCCGCTTCAATGATTTGGTCGCGCTTGGCTTCTGCGGTCACCATCAACACCGGAAGGTGCTTGAGGCGCTCATCGGCACGCACTTTACGCAGCAGGTCGATACCAGTCATGCCAGGCATGTTCCAGTCCGTTACCAGAAAGTCAAAGGAACCACTTTCCAGCATCGGCAACGCGGTAAGCCCGTCATCGGCTTCGGACGTGTTGGTAAAGCCCAGATCACGCAGCAGGTTTTTAATGATCCGCCGCATCGTTGAGAAGTCATCAACGATGAGGATTTTCATGTTCTTGTCCAATTCGACCTCCAAGCAGTCTTTGACGCGTTCAGCACCTGAACGCGCTGTTCAATCAATACCGGCACAGCTCACATCGGCTGCACGTAAACGACGGGCTTGGCAAATCAACAACTATGGAAACCGCACAGCAAATCCACGGACTGCATGAAAGCTATTGCTTTTAACAGTCCGTGGCGCGAATGCCTGTACGGCTCCAGCCTTGTCCACTGTCCCACGTAACGCTTTGCACAGCCTGCTCACACGAGACACACAATCACAAGGGATTGCGTACCACCTGTCAACGCGCTCGCCACTCTCCCAAACGCCCTCGTAAACGAGCTGCGCACTGGCTGTGTAACTGGCTGACTCGAGATTCGCTGACCCCCAGGACCTCACCGATTTCCTTGAGGTTCAGCTCCTCGTCATAGTACAGCGCCAAAACCAGACGTTCACGCTCCGGCAAGTTGGCAATTGCATCTGCCAACGCAGCCTGGAAACGTTCATCTTCCAGGTCGCGCGACGGCTCAAGCGAACCGCTTGCGCCATCCTCATGCAGTCCTTCATGTTCGCCGTCCTGCAAGAGGTCGTCGAAACTGAAGAGGCGACTGCCCAAGGTATCGTTCAAAATCCCGTAATAATCATCGAGACTCAATTGGAGTTCGGCCGCAACCTCGTGATCTTTAGCGTCACGGCCGGTTTTTGCTTCAATTGAGCGAATTGCGTCACTCACCATGCGCGTATTGCGGTGAACCGAGCGAGGAGCCCAGTCTCCCTTGCGCACTTCATCGAGCATCGCACCCCGGATACGAATCCCGGCATAGGTCTCGAAACTGGCACCCTTGGTGCAATCGTACTTGGTGGAAACCTCCAGCAAGCCGATCATCCCCGCCTGAATCAAGTCTTCGACCTGAACACTGGCAGGCAGGCGCGCCAATAAATGGTAAGCAATGCGCTTGACCAGCGGAGCATACCGCTCGATCAACTCATATTGCGAGTTTCTGGACGCTTTGCTGTACATCTGATAGCCGCTCGCGGTCATTGAACAGGCCCTGCACTTGTCTGGTAAACCAGTCGCTCAACGAAGAACTCAAGATGTCCACGTGGGTTGGCAGGCAGCGGCCAGGTATCGACCTTCTGCGCAATGGCCTTGAATGCCAGCGAACATTTAGAGCGTGGGAAAGCTTCGTATACGGCGCGTTGTTTCTGGACGGCCTTACGCACACATTCGTCGTAAGGCACTGCACCGACATACTGCAAAGCGACGTCCAGGAAGCGGTCAGTCACCTTGGTCAACTTGGCGAACAGGTTGCGCCCTTCCTGCGGGCTCTGGGCCATGTTGGCCAGGACCCGGAAACGGTTCATGCCGTAATCGCGATTGAGCAACTTGATCAGGGCGTAGGCGTCAGTGATGGAAGTGGGCTCATCGCACACCACCAGCAAGACTTCCTGAGCAGCCCGGACAAAGCTGACCACCGACTCGCCGATACCGGCGGCCGTGTCGATGACCAGCACGTCAAGATTGTCGCCAATGTCACTGAAAGCCTGGATCAGGCCGGCGTGCTGCGCCGGGCTCAGATGAACCATGCTCTGCGTGCCGGAGGCAGCAGGCACGATCCGGATCCCGCCCGGGCCTTGCAACAACACGTCGCGCAGCTCACAACGACCCTCCATCACATCGGCGAGGGTGCGTTTAGGCGTCAGCCCCAGAAGGACATCGACATTCGCCAGGCCAAGGTCGGCGTCCAGCAACATGACGCGCCGGCCGAGCTCGGCCAAGGCCAGTGAAAGATTCACTGACACGTTAGTCTTACCGACGCCACCTTTGCCGCCGGTCACCGCGATCACCTGTACGGGATGCATGCTGCCCATTTAATTCTTTACCTTGTCTTGCGTAGACCGAAGCCAGATTGCAGGCGACACGCTCAATGAAGAGCAATGCCAGGCAGACCACCGATGCAGGTAACTCTCAATAGTTCGCTTCACTTAACCGACCCGTTTGTTGGGGTTGTGGTAAAGGTCGGCGAACATATCCGCCATGGCCTCTTCGCTTGGCTCTTCTTGCATCTGCACGTTGACCGCGCGTGTCACCAATTGGTGGCGGCGTGGAATGTGAAGATCGTCAGGAATTCTAGGCCCATCAGTGAGATAGGCAACAGGCAGCTCATGACTGATCGCAAGGCTGAGCACTTCACCCAGGCTGGCGGTTTCGTCCAGCTTGGTCAGGATGCATCCGGCCAGACCACAGCGTTTGTAGCTGTGATATGCAGCAGTCAGCACCTGTTTCTGGCTGGTGGTTGCCAGGACCAGATAATTACGGGATTTGATACCGCGCCCTGCCAGACTTTCCAGCTGCATGCGCAACGCCGGATCACTGGCTTGCAGGCCCGCGGTATCGATCAACACGACGCGCTTGCGCAACAGCGGATCAAGCGCTTGCGCCAGCGACTGGCCAGGATCGACGTGAGTCACCGGTACGTTGAGGATACGGCCCAATGTCTTGAGCTGCTCCTGAGCGCCGATACGGAAACTGTCCATGCTGACCAGAGCGATATTCTGTGCGCCGTACTTGAGTACGTAGCGCGCTGCCAGCTTGGCCAGCGTGGTGGTCTTGCCCATGCCAGCCGGGCCGACCATGGCAATCACACCGCCCTCTTCAAGCGGCTCGACGTCCGGCACTTCAATCATGCGCGCCAGGTGGGCCAGCAACATGCGCCAGGCCTGACGTGGCTCGTCGATATCAGGGATCATTTCCAGCAGGTCGCGGGACAACGGGCCAGACAAACCGACACGTTGCAGACGACGCCACAGGTTGGCCTGGGCCGGACGACTGCCCTGCAACTGATTCCACGCCAGGGAGCCGAGCTGGACTTCCAGCAGCTCACGCAGGCCATTCAATTCGAAACGCATCGAGTCGTAACCGCGCTGACCACCAGCAGGTGCCGCCGGAGCGGCCTGCGGCTGTGCGGAGGGACGCGGCGGCTCTTCCAGCGTCGGCTCGATGTGGGTGTCAGCGGTGCTCAATGGCAAACCGGCAAACAACTGGCGATTGGTCGCGCCGTCGCTGTCGCTGCGGTTGTTCAGTTCTGCCTGGGCCGAGACGATGCGCGACTGGGTTTTGCGCAACTCGTCCTCGAGCTCGATATTAGGCACACGAGGTGCGAGCGCGGACAGTTTGTAATCCAGAGCGGCAGTCAGCTCGACGCCACCGGCAATGCGCCGGTTCCCGATGATGGCCGCTTCTGCGCCCAGCTCATCACGAACCAGTTTCATGGCTTGACGCATATCGGCGGCGAAAAATCGCTTAACTTGCATGACTCACTACCTCAGCCGTTAGGCCCGACAGTCGCTACGATGGTTACTTGCTTGTTGTCAGGAATTTCCTGATACGCCAACACGTGCATATTTGGTACAGCCAACCGTCCAAACCGCGACAGCATGGCCCGAACCGGGCCTGCCACCAGCAGAATCACTGGTAAGCCTTGCATCTCTTGACGCTGGGCGGCGTCGATCAGCGAACGCTGAAGTTTTTCCGCCATGCTTGGTTCAAGGAGAACGCCTTCTTCCTGACCCTGACCAGCCTTCTGAAGACTATTGAGCAATATCTGTTCCAACCTTGGCTCCAGCGTGATAACTGGTAGCTCCGGCTCAATGCCTACAATGCTTTGGACGATTGCGCGGCTCAATCCGACCCGGACTGCAGCCACCAGCGCGGCGGTATCTTGACTCCGTTGAGCGTTGTTGGCGATGGCTTCGGCAATGGTGCGGATGTCCCGCACAGGAACCTGCTCGGCCAACAGCGCCTGCAACACCTTGAGCAAGGCAGACAACGACAGAATGCCTGGAACCAGCTCATCAGCGAGCTTGGGCGAGCTTTTAGCCAGCAATTGCATCAGTTGCTGCACTTCCTCATGACCAATCAGCTCATGAGAGTGCTTGTAAAGAATCTGGTTGAGGTGGGTCGCGACCACGGTACTGGCGTCAACCACGGTATAACCGAGAGACTGAGCCTGGCTGCGCTGGCTGATTTCGATCCAGACGGCTTCCAGGCCAAACGCCGGGTCCTTGGCGGTAATACCGTTGAGCGAACCGAACACCTGACCCGGGTTGATGGCCAGCTCGCGATCCGGATAAATCTCCGCCTCAGCCAGCGTGACACCCATCAGTGTCAAACGATAGGCGCTGGGAGCCAGGTCCAGGTTGTCGCGAATGTGTACGGTCGGCATCAGGAAGCCCAGCTCTTGAGAGAGCTTCTTGCGCACGCCCTTGATCCGCGCCAGCAGTTGACCACCCTGATTACGGTCTACCAGCGGAATGAGGCGATAGCCCACTTCCAGACCGATCATGTCGATGGGTGTCACATCATCCCAGCCCAGCTCTTTGGAATCCTGAATACGCGTCGGCGAAGGCAGCATTTCCTGCTGACGCTTGACCTCTTCCAACGCGACGACCTTGACCTGATTCTCTTTCTTCCACAGCAGGTAGCCGATGCCGCAAGCGACAAGGCCCAGACTGATGAAGGAAAAGTGCGGCATGCCTGGCACGAGGCCCATCACGATCATGATCGCGCCAGACACACCCAGCGCTTTCCAGGAAGTGAACATCTGGCGGTTGATCATCTTGCCCATTTCTTCCGAACCGGAAGCACGGGTCACCATGATCGCTGCGGCGGTGGACAAAAGCAGTGATGGCAATTGCGCCACCAAACCGTCACCGATGGTCAGCAAGGTGTAAATCTTGCCTGCGTCAGCAAATGTCATGTTGTGCTGCAGCATACCCACGAGCATGCCGCCAATCAGGTTGATGAAGAGAATCAACAGACCGGCAATGGCGTCACCACGAACGAACTTGCTGGCACCGTCCATGGAACCGTAGAACTCGGCTTCCTGAGCGACTTCAAGACGGCGACGCTTGGCTTCAGGCTGGTCGATCAGACCGGCGTTCAGGTCGGCGTCGATTGCCATTTGCTTACCGGGCATGGCGTCCAGGGTGAAACGCGCGCTCACCTCGGAGATCCGTCCGGCACCTTTGGTGATTACCACGAAGTTGATGATCATCAGGATGGCGAACACCACGATACCGACGACGTAGTTACCGCCGATGACCACTTCACCAAACGCTTGAATCACTTTACCGGCAGCGGCGTGACCGTCCTGACCGTGCAGCATGACGACGCGGGTCGAGGCTACGTTGAGCGCCAGCCTCAATAAGGTGGCGACCAGGAGGATGGTCGGGAATACCGAGAAGTCGAGTGGACGCAGTGCGTACACACAGACCAGCAGAACCACGATGGACAGCGCGATGTTGAACGTGAAGAACACGTCCAGCAGGAACGGCGGGATGGGCAACATCATCATTGCCATCATGACCAACAGCAGCAACGGAACGCCCAGCTGGCCGCGGCCGAGGCCTGCCAGATTGCTACGTGCGCTACTGATTAACTGAGAGCGTTCCACCGATTATTCACCTGCGCGCTAAATCAAAACTTTGACGCCGATGGCGACCTGATATGACCTATTGCAAGAAGCTTTCCAACTGTGGAATTGGTGATGAAATAGCGGGTGGGGTCTGTAAGAAAGTGTGAGATTTTTTGGAACGGGTACTGATTTTTGTGTACATATCCGTTGTTGCGTTAATGGCTGATATTGGTTGCGCTTTTACAGCGCCTCACTTTTGAAATCCGGAAGCCGGCCCAGACAAAAGTAAGCAAAACGCTCTTGCCCCACCACTCGGTCCCTCGCTGGCGCTCGGCATACCCGTAATCCGACCTTGCTGCGTGGGGCCGCCGCCACCGGCCATCCATGGCCTGAGGCGGCTAAACCGGCATCCCTGCCGGTTTACCC
>NZ_JAGTPI010000047.1:0-46014 GCF_021147825.1 Pseudomonas quasicaspiana | reverse complement strand
TTCGGTCTGTCAGTCGATGAATATATTGCCTGTGCTGACGCGATCGCGGGCAAGCGCGCTCCTACAGATGAAAAAGTTCTCCAAATCAAATAGTTGTAGTTTGTTTGATAGGAGCGAGGCTTGCCCGCGATGTAGACGCCTCGGATTTCAGGTCTAACGCGTCCAGCCTTATTGCGGGCTAGTTGGAGCGCCACTCCGGTCGCTCCAACAGGATCCGGCGTTTGCTCGGGATTGGGCTCAAACATCAGATTCATCTTTTTTCCTTCCCGCAACCTCATCCACCGCCGCCTGATGCTTCGGGTCCTGCTCATCAAAAAGAATGCTATGGGCGGGGCCTTCCATGTCGTCGTACTGGCCGCTGTCCACTGCCCAGAAAAAGATGTAAATCGCCACGCCGACCAGCAGCAAGGCCGCCGGGATCATGATGTAGAGCGCTGGCATAAAGCCTCCGGGGAACACTGCCGATTATCGTCTGTGACGGACGGCGCGCGAGTCAGGCGCAGGGCGTTGAGTACCACCGTCAACGAACTGATGGACATGCCTACCGCAGCCCATATCGGTGTAATCCAGCCCAGCGCCGCGAACGGCAGCATGAGGCCATTGTAAAGCCCGGCCCAGAGCAGGTTTTCGATGATTACCCGGCGAGTCCGGCGCGCCAGAGCAAAGGCCTGAACCAGCGCCTGCAAGCGATTGGATAGCAACACCGCATCGGCGCTGGTTTTCGCCAGGTCCGTGGCCGAGCCCATGGCGACACTGATATCGGCAGCCGCCAGCACCGGCACGTCATTCACGCCGTCGCCGAGCATCAAAACCTTGCGACCCTGACGATGCAACGCTTGCAGCACCGCCAGCTTGTCGTCAGGGCGCAGGCCGCCACGGGCCTCGTCGATGCCCAGTTCGGCGGCGACCTGGGCAACCATTGGCGAACTGTCACCGGACAGCAGCAGGGTTTTCCAGCCGCGCGCCTTGCAGGCTTGCAGCAGTTCGTGGGCGTCTTCACGCAGGCGATCATCAAGAATGAACCAGGCCAGCGGCCCATTGCGGTCGCCCAGTAACAGATGTTGCCCAGTCTGATCGGGCGCTGCCGGGATATCGCTGGCGCTCAGGGCGCTGACAAAAGCTGGTTGCCCGATCCGTAACGTCTGACCGTTGACGATGCCCTCAAGGCCCAGCCCGGTTCGGTTGAAGACTTCCCCGGCTGCAATGGGGGCGCGGCCGAACGCTTTTGCGATGGGATGCTCCGAACGGTTTTCCAGCGCGGCGGCCAGGCTCAGGCAAGCGTCGGCGTCCAGCTCACCCAGCGGCTGGATGCTGCGCAGCGCCAGTTTTCCTTCGGTCAGGGTGCCGGTCTTGTCGAAAATCACCGTGTCGATCTGGTTGAGTCCCTCAAGGACATGGCCGCGGGTTAGCAACAGACCGAATTTGTGCAGCGTGCCGGTGGCGGCGGTGAGCGCTGTCGGGGTCGCGAGAGATAGGGCGCACGGGCAGGTGGCGACCAGCATCGCGAGGACGATCCAGAATGCTCGCGACGAATCGATCTGCCACCAGATGACGCCTATAACCGCTGCTGCAACCAGTGAAAGCAACAGGAACCACTGCGCCGCCCGATCGGCAATTTCCGCCAGTCGGGGTTTTTCTGTCTGTGCCCGGTCGAGCAGGCGAACAATGGCTGACAAGCGCGTCTCGTGGCCCAGCGCCAGGACTTCCACTGTGAGCACGCTTTCAACGTTCAAGGTGCCCGCCGTGACTGCATCGCCGGAACTTCGCGGCTGGGGCAGGTATTCGCCTGTCAGCAGCGATTCATCAATACTTGAGCGGCCTTCGATGATTTTGCCGTCGGCAGGCAGCACGGTGCCGGGCTGCACCAGCACCTGATCACCCAGGCGCAGTTCGCTGAGCAGAATCCGCTCTGTCTGACCCTGGTCATCGAGACGCAGGCAGGACGCGGGTAGCAGATTGACCAGTTGGGCGGTGGCCGCCGCAGTGCGTTCCCGGGCGCGGCGTTCCAGATAGCGCCCGGCCAGCAGGAACAGGGCGAACATGCCCACGGCGTCGAAATACAGCTCGCCGTTGCCGGTGATGGCGGTCCAGATGCCCGCGACGTAAGCCCCGCCAATCGCCAGGGATACGGAAACGTCCATGGTCAGGTGGCGGGTGCGCAGGTCGCGCACAGCACCACGAAAGAATGGCGCGCAACTGTAGAAGACGATGGGCGTCGTCAGAAACATCGCGACCCAGCGCAGGATGGTGTGCATGTCCGGGCTGAGGTCGATGTTGAATTCCGGCCATGTGGCCATGGTTGCCATCATCGCCTGGAACCACAGCAAACCGGCCACGCCAAGCTGTCGCAACGCCAGGCGGTTTTCTTCAGCGAGTTTTACTGTGGCCCGGTCGGCCTCATAAGGGTGGGCAACATAGCCGATGCTGCGTAATTGACCGAGCAGCTCACTCAAGGGCATCTGGCTGTCTGACCAACTGACATGCAATCGGTGGCTGGACAGGTTCAGGCGTGCTTCAGCCACCGCAGGCAGAGCACGCAAGTGACGCTCGATGAGCCAGCCACAGGCCGCGCAACTGATGCCTTCCATCAGCAGCGTCGTTTCTGCGAGTTCGCCCTGATGCCGAACAAACGGAGCCTGCACATCGGCGCGGTCGTACAGTGCCAGTTCATCCGGCAATTGCAGGGGCAAGGTGTCAGGGTTGGCCGATGCCTTGTCGCGATGGCTGTAATAACTTTCCAGCCCGCCAGCGACGATAGACTCAGCCACGGCCTGACACCCCGGGCAGCACATCGCCCGGGTTTCTCCGAGCACGACGGCGGTAAAGCGACTGCCCGTCGGGACGGGCAGGGCGCAGTGGTAGCAGGGGGTGGGTGTGGTCATGGTCTTTGGGTCGCAGCAGAACAACGGTAGGAGCCAACTTGTTGGCGAGAGGGCATGACGCGGTTATTCAGGCACACCGCCTCGCGAACAAGTTCGCCCTCATCAAACAACAGCAAAATACTGGATTGAAATGCATTTTCTGTAGGAGTTGCCGAAGGCTGCGATGCATTTCTCCTGATACACCGCGATCGCAGCCTTCGGCAGCTCCTACGGGTCCTGTGTTTGCTGCGCGACAGCGCGGTGCCATGGACGCCGGGGCAGTTCCCGCCGCAATTGTGCGGTGCGCTCACTTACTCAAATCTTCCGCACCCTGAATCGCTTCATCGCCCAGTGCAAGGTCTTTGTCGTGGCTGATCTGTTCTTCCTCGAACAGGCGCCAGGTCTGACCGTTTTCAACTCCCAGTAATTCGACAAACCGACGGCCCTCGACTTTATCGGTCAATTGCCCGATGTAGCGGTCAGGTTCGGAGCTGCTCTGCATCAAAACCATTTTCCGGTCTTTTTGCGGCTGGGTCGGGGAAATCAGGTTCAGTTCCAGGGTCTTCGGCCTGCTTTTGCCTGTCAGGCGCACGTCTGCTTCGCCTGTCAGTTCATCCAGATGAACACTGGCACGCAGCATGAGCGTCTGGGCCAGCAGTTCGCGGTCCAGTGAACGGTTGATGCCTTTGCCCGCTTCGTAATAATTGTCGTTGACCAGATTGTCAGGATTATTCACCGCGATAGTCACCATGGTCAGAGACAGCGTCACCGAGCAGGTCAGAATGCTAATCAGGATCCAGGGCCAGATGTGCTTGTACCAAGGGCTTTGCGCAGTTGCGACGGACATGGGCAGCTCTCTTTAACGAACTTGCGGGCCGATAAAACGGCTCCTGGTTTCTGCGTGAGCATCGCCGTCGGCATCCTTGAGGATGAAAATCACCTCGTTGGTGCTGGATGGCAGTTTTTCGGGCGCGATGGACAGCTCAACCGGCATGCTGAAAATATCCCCGGCAACCACTTTGAATTCACGCCGCCCCTGCAATTTCAGGTCTGGCAGACCAGTGACGTCAAGCACATACGTGTGATCCACCTGGTCCTTGTTCATGACCTTCAGGCTGTAGACATTCTCGATCCGGCCTTCGGCGTTTTCTCGATACAGCACGCGGTCCTTGCTGACGTCGAAGCCGACCAGCGAGCGCATCAAGAACGCCGAGACCAGCAGGCCGATCATTAACAGCAACACTGCCGCATAGCCGATCAGACGCGGCCGTAGCGTGTGAGTGACCTGACCGGAAAGATTATGCTCGGTGGTGTAGCTGATCAGCCCGCGCGGGTAGTTCATCTTGTCCATGATGCTGTCGCAGGCATCGATGCAGGCAGCGCAGCCTATGCACTCCACTTGCAGGCCGTCACGGATGTCGATGCCGGTAGGGCAGACCTGCACGCACATTGTGCAATCGATGCAGTCGCCCAGACCTTGCGTCTTGTAGTCCTGATCCTTTTTACGCGGGCCACGTAGCTCGCCACGGCGTGGGTCATAGGACACGATCAGGGTGTCCTTGTCGAACATCACACTCTGAAACCGCGCATAGGGGCACATGTAAATACACACTTGCTCACGCAGCCAGCCCGCATTGCCGTAAGTCGCGAGGGTGAAGAAGCCAACCCAGAAATACGCCCAGCTGTCCGCCTGACCGGTGAAAAACTCGGTGATCAGGTCGCGAATGGGCGAGAAGTAGCCGACAAAGGTGAGCCCGGTGAGGAAACCAATCAACAGCCAGAGGCTGTGTTTAGCAAATTTACGCACGAACTTGTTGGCGCTCATGGGCGCTTTATCGAGCTTGATGCGTTGGTTGCGGTCGCCTTCGGTGACCTTTTCGCACCACATGAAAATCCAGGTCCAGACACTTTGCGGGCAGGTGTAGCCGCACCAGACCCGACCGGCGTACACAGTGATGAAAAACAGGCCAAACGCGCTGACGATGAGAATGCCGGAGAGCAGGATGAAATCCTGTGGCCAGAAAGTCGCGCCAAAGATGTAGAACTTGCGCTCCGGCAGGTTCCACCACACGGCCTGATGCCCATCCCGGTTCAACCAGACCGTACCGAAGTAAATCAGGAACAGCAGAGCGCCGCCGAGCATGCGCAGATTACGGAACAGGCCGGTGAACGCGCGGGTGTAGATTTTTTCCCGCGAGGCGTAGAGGTCGACCGTCTGGTTACCGCTTTCAGGCGGTGGCGTGACGTTGACGACCGGAATGTTATTGCTCATCGGTGTGTCCCACGGCGGTGGAAAAATGCCTCTGTGGTCAGGAGCGTGCTTTGATGAAGGCCATGATACGCCTGCAGTCTTCGTGAGTGGCTCGCGGCGAATCCTGGTGCAAACAGGTGTAGAGCGTGCTGATTCGGGTCAATTGATTTGCAGTTTTTTTGCCGTATGTGATTTCCCTGTGGGAGCCGAGCTTGGTCGCGATAAACGATAACGCGGTGTGTCGTCTGGCTGCGTCTCATGTATCGCGGGCAAGCCCAGCTCCCACAGGAGATTGCATTTCAATTCGGGATCATGTTTGCAAATAAACTGACCTTATTCAGCCTTTTCCCCCCGCGACAAGCTATACACATACGCCGCCAGAATATGCACCCGGTCATTGCCCTGAATCGCTGCCTGTGCAGGCATGTGACCCTGACGGCCGTAGCGGATGGTCTGTTGCAATTGCGCGTAACTGGATCCGTAGATGTACGACCCTGGATGGGTCAGGTCTGGAGCACCCAGCACTTGCATGCCTTTGCCTTGCGGGCCGTGGCAGGCGACGCAAGTGGTGGCGAATATCTTCTGCCCGGCCACCGGGTCAGCCTTGGCGTCTTCCGGTAATTTGCGGCCGCTGAGCGCGGTCAGCACGTACGCCGATACATCGCGCACGCCTTGTTCCTGGAGGGCATCCCCCCATGCGGGCATCACCGCGTGGCGGCCGCCCATGATCGTGGCTTTGATGGTTTCCGGTTCGCCGCCCCAGCGCCAGTCGGCATCGGTCAGGTTCGGAAAGCCATAAGCGCCTTTGGCGTCGGAGCCATGGCACACCGAGCAGTTGGACGCGAACAGGCGGCCGCCCATCTTCAGGGCCTGCGGATCCTTGGCGACTTCCTCGATGGGCATCGACGCAAATTTAGCGTAGATCGGACCGAAACGCGCCTCGGCCCGCGCCATTTCCTTTTCCCATTCATGCACGGCCGTCCAGCCGGTCTGACCGTCGGAGAACTCGATTTTCTTGTCGGTATTCATGTAACCGTAGCCCGGCCAGAGGCCTTTCCAGTTACCCAGGCCGGGATACAGCACCAGATAGCCCAGCGCAAAAATAATCGTGCCGATAAACAGCATGAACCACCACTTGGGCAGCGGGTTGTCGTACTCCTCGATGCCGTCAAAGGCGTGGCCGACGGTTTCTTCGGTGGTGTCATCACGCTGGCCCTTGCGGGTGGAAAGCAGTAGCCACGTCAGAGCGAAAACAGTGCCCAACGTCAGAACGGTGACGTACAGACTCCAGAAAGTGCTCATTGCTTGCTCCTGAATGCTTTTTCCTGCTCGACCTTTTTGATCGCTTCGGGATCGTCCGCGAAGGGCAACAGGGTTGCATCATCAAACTCTGTCTTGCGCCGGGGGCTGAACACCCAGAGCGCCAGACCGATGAAGGCCACCATCACCACCAGGGTGCCAAGACCCCGAATCATCCCGATATCCATCCAGATCACCGCTTGCTTTTAATGACGGTGCCGAGGCCTTGCAGATAGGCCACCAGTGCATCCATTTCGGTTTTGCCTTTCACTGCGGCCTGAGCTCCAGCGATGTCTGCGTCGGTATAAGGCGTACCCAACGTGCGCAGGACTTCCATTTTCTTCGCGGTGTCCTCGCCATCCAGGTGCTTCTCGACCAGCCACGGATAGGCCGGCATTTTCGATTCCGGGACCACGTTGCGCGGGTTGTACAAATGCGCCCGATGCCAGTCGTCCGAGTAGCGGCCGCCGACTCGCGCCAGGTCCGGCCCGGTGCGTTTGGAGCCCCACAGAAACGGATGATCCCAGACGCTTTCGCCCGCCACCGAGTAGTGACCATAGCGTTCGGTTTCGGCGCGGAACGGGCGAATCATCTGCGAGTGACAACCGACACAGCCGTTGGCGATGTACACGTCGCGGCCTTCGACTTCCAGCGCAGTACGCGGCTTCATGCCTTCCACCGGCTTGTTGGTCACGTCCTGAAAAAACAGCGGGACGATTTGCGTCAGGCCGCCGATGCTGACGGCGATGACCATGCAGAGGGCCAGAAGGCCAATGTTCTTTTCGAGGAGTTCGTGCTTCATCGGTGAGCCCCCACCACGGCGATTTGTGCTGCGGCTTCTGCTTCTTCGGGGTTGGAAGCACGCACGGTGCGCCAGACGTTATAAGCCATGAGCAGCATGCCGCTGGCGAAGGTTGCGCCGCCAACCATTCGCACGATGTAACCCGGGTGGCTGGCTTGCAGTGCCTCGACGAAGGAGTAAGTCAGCGTGCCGTCGTCGTTGATCGCTCGCCACATCAGGCCCTGGGTGATGCCGTTGACCCACATCGACGCGATGTACAGCACGGTGCCAATGGTCGCCAGCCAGAAGTGCACGTTGATCAGGCCGATGCTGTGCATCTGCGGTCGACCAAACACTTTGGGGATCATGTGATACGTCGCGCCTATAGTGATCATCGCTACCCAGCCCAATGCGCCTGCATGCACATGGCCGATGGTCCAGTCGGTGTAGTGGGAAAGGGCGTTGACCGTCTTGATCGCCATCATCGGACCTTCGAAAGTCGACATGCCGTAGAACGCCAGGGACACCACCAGAAACCGCAGGATCGGGTCCGTGCGCAATTTATGCCACGCGCCCGAGAGGGTCATCATGCCGTTGATCATCCCGCCCCAGCTTGGCGCGAGGAGAATGATCGACATCACCATGCCCAACGACTGCGCCCAGTCGGGCAGGGCTGTGTAATGCAGGTGGTGCGGACCGGCCCAGATGTACAGGGTGATCAGCGCCCAGAAGTGCACGATGGACAGGCGATACGAATAGATTGGCCGCTCAGCCTGCTTGGGCACGAAGTAATACATCATGCCGAGGAAGCCGGTGGTCAGGAAGAAACCCACTGCGTTGTGGCCGTACCACCATTGAATCATCGCGTCGGTGGCGCCCGCGTAGGCTGAGTAGGATTTGAACAGGCTGACTGGCAACGAGATGTGGTTAACGATGTGCAGCATGGCGGTGACAACAATAAATGCACCGTAGAACCAGTTGGCGACATAGATGTGTCGGGTCTTGCGCTTGACGATGGTGCCGAAAAACACCGCGCCATACACCACCCAGACAATGGTCAGCAGAATCGCTATCGGCCATTCCAGTTCAGCGTATTCCTTGGTGGTGGTGTAGCCCATCGGCAGGGTGATGATGGCGCTGACGATCACCGCTTGCCAGCCCCAGAACGAGAACGCCGCCATGCCATCGGAAATCAACCGGGTCTGACACGTGCGTTGCACCACGTAATAAGAGGTGCCGAAGAGCGCGCAGCCGCCGAACGCGAAGATCACCAGATTGGTATGCAAAGGTCGCAGGCGTCCGAAACTGGTCCACTCCAGCCCCAGGTTCAGTTCCGGCCAGACCAGCTGTGCGGCGATGAAAACGCCAAGCCCCATGCCCAGGATGCCCCAGACCACCGTCATGACGGCGAACTGGCGGACCACCTTATAGTTATAAGCAGTCGGACTGTTTGCTGTGCTCATTATCAGGTTCCACGGTTCGACTATTTATCAGAGTGTGAACGTTATTAACCCATGAAACCCGGCGCAGGCATGCTCAGCGGCCGTTTCAGGCATATTCCGACGCGGAGCGTAAAGGAAAAACCTGTCCCGGTGGACAGAAATTTTCTGGAGGGTGTAGCACGGGTAAAATCCGGGGTGGGAGTAACGGACATTAGCAGCATGCCAAGAGTAAGCGAACAGCCCTGGTTCGTCAGGCCGTTGAGCGTTTGCATGGCACGAATGTCGTGCACGTTTCTTTCACTTGACCTTTGGGTCCCGAAACGCTGGGCTCCCGGTTCTGTAGGAGTGAGCTTGCTCGCGATAGCGCCAGTTCAGTCGATAAATTCCTGGACCAGGAAATCGAATCGCGAGCAAGCTCACTCCTACAGTTCCTATGTTTGATCCGCGACAGCGCGGTGCCAGGAACACTGGGAATCCATCTCAAATCAGATTTTCATTTTTTGTTTGCTGCGAGCTGCTCCAGTATCCATAACACCGCGCTGTCTGGCACCAAACGAGGGATCTGTAGGAGCGCACGAGCACCGCGAAGCCGCGATAGCGATGTACCACGCTGTCTCGCGGCAAACAAACATAGGACCTGTAGGAGCTGCCGAAGGCTGCGATCGCGGTGTATCGGGAGAAATGCATCGCAGCCTTCGGCAGCTCCTACAGAAAATGTATTTCAATCCAGTAGTTTGCATGTTGTTTGATGGGAGAACATCTGCGAATAAAAGGGACCACCGCACCCTGTTGCAGGGTGCGGTGTTGAAGGGGTCCACAGTGTTGCTCTTTTTGCTACCGCGCCGCTTTACCTTTGTCGATGAGTTGATCAGGACCCTTCGACAGGCTGTAAACATAAGCGGCCAGCAGCTGTACTTTGTCATTGCCCAATAAATCGGCCTGAGCAGGCATATGACCTTGGCGACCAAGACGAATGGTCTGCTGCAACTGCGCCAGGCTGGTGCCGTAGATGAAACCGCCCGGCTGTGTGAGGTTTGGGGCGCCCATGACTTCGGTGCCTTTGCCTGTTGCGCCATGACAGGCTACACACGTGGAGCTGAACACTTGCTGTCCGGCGGCCAGATCCGCCTTGTCATCAGCGGGCAGTGGCAGCCCTGCCAGTGAGTGGCGCACATACGCCGCAACGTTTTTCACACCGTCTTCGCCGATGATCGTGCCCCAGGCCGGCATGGCCGCGACCCGGCCCGCCATGATGGTGGTCTTGATCGTGTCAGCGGAGCCGCCCCAGCGCCAGTCGTTGTCGGTCAGGTTCGGGAAGCCGTAAGCGCCTCTGGCGTCAGAGCCATGGCAAACCGAGCAATTGGAAGCAAACAGGCGGCCACCCATTTTCAGCGCTTGAGGATCCTGGGCGACTTCCTCTACTGGCATGGCCGCAAATCTGGCGAAGATCGGCCCGAAACGGGCATCGGCCTTGTCCATTTCCTTCTGCCATTCGTTGACGCCGGTCCAGCCGTCTTCATAGCCGGGTGCGATGCCTTTCCAGTTGCCCAGCCCCGGATACACGATCAGATAACCGATCGCGAACACCAGCGTCCCGGCGAACAACATGAACCACCACTTGGGCAGCGGATTGTCATATTCCTCGATGCCATCGAAGCTGTGGCCCATGGTCTGATCGGTACTGCCCTTGGTTTCGCCCTTGCGGGTGCCGATCAACAACCAGGTCAGGCCGATCAGGCTGCCAATGGTCAGCACGCAGATATAGGTGCTCCAGAACGCGGTCATGGCTGGTTACTCCGTACAACAGGCTGCTCTTTTGAAAGTTGCTCGATTACCGGTGGCGGCAAAGGCTCGTCCGCAAACGGTGCCAGACGGGCTTCGGCGAAGTCAGCGTTGCGTCGGCTGCTGAACACCCACAGCGACATACCGATGAATGCAATGGCCACGATCAGCGTGCCAAGCCCGCGTAGATCCTGAATATCCATGGCTTACCTCTTGCTCTTGATGGCAGTGCCAAGCACTTGCAGGTAGGCAACCAGCGCGTCCATCTCGGTCTTGCCTTTGAGGGAGGCAACGGCGCCACTGATGTCCTCATCGGTATAAGGCACGCCCAGGGTGCGCATCGCCTTGATCTTGGCTTCGGTGTAGCGGCTTTCTACCTGCTGAGTCACCAGCCAGGGATACGCAGGCATTTTCGACTCAGGCACGACGTTGCGCGGGTTGTACAAATGCGCGCGGTGCCAGTCGTCCGAATAGCGTGCGCCGACGCGAGCGAGGTCTGGTCCGGTGCGCTTGGAACCCCACAAGAACGGGTGATCCCAGACACTTTCACCGGCTACCGAATAGTGCCCATAGCGTTCGGTCTCGGCGCGGAACGGACGGATCATCTGCGAGTGGCAGCCCACACAGCCTTCGCGAATATAGATATCGCGGCCTTCCAGTTGCAGCGCGTTATAAGGCTTCATGCCCTCAACGGGTTTGTTGGTCACGTCCTGAAAGAACAGCGGGACGATTTGCGTCAGGCCGCCAATGCTGACGGCCAGCACCATCAGGATCATCAGCAGGGCGACGTTTTTCTCGATCGTTTCATGTCTCATGGCGATCTCCTCAGGCCATCTGCGCAGCAGCGGCAGCTTCGACAGGGTTGGAGGCCCTTACGGTGCGCCAGGTGTTGTAGGCCATCAGCAACATACCCAGCAGGAAGATCGCGCCGCCTGCCAGGCGCACGATGAATCCGGGATGGCTGGCCACCAGTGTTTCGACGAAGGAGTAGGTCAACGTGCCGTCTTCGTTGACCGCGCGCCACATCAGGCCTTGAGTGATGCCGTTGACCCACATCGATGCGATGTAGAGCACGGTGCCAATAGTGGCCAGCCAGAAGTGCGCGTTGATCAGGCCAATGCTGTGCATCTGCGGGCGGCCGAAGACTTTCGGGATCATGTGGTACAGCGCGCCGATGGAGATCATGGCGACCCAGCCCAGGGCTCCGGCGTGAACGTGGCCGATAGTCCAGTCGGTGTAATGGGAGAGGGCGTTGACGGTCTTGATCGCCATCATTGGACCCTCGAAGGTCGACATGCCGTAGAACGCCAGGGATACCACCAGAAAGCGCAGAATCGGGTCGCTGCGCAACTTATGCCAGGCACCCGAAAGGGTCATCATGCCGTTGATCATTCCGCCCCAGCTCGGGGCCAACAGAATCAGCGACATCACCATACCCAGCGACTGCGCCCAGTCGGGCAGGGCGGTGTAGTGCAAATGGTGCGGACCGGCCCAGATGTACAGGGTGATCAGCGCCCAGAAATGCACGATGGACAGGCGATAGGAGTACACCGGACGTTCGGCCTGTTTCGGCACGAAGTAGTACATCATCCCCAGGAAGCCCGCGGTCAGGAAAAAGCCCACCGCGTTGTGCCCGTACCACCATTGCACCATGGCATCGGTGGCGCCGGAGTACAGCGAGTAGGACTTGGTCAGGCTGACCGGCAGTTCCAGATTATTGACGATGTGCAACACAGCAACCGTGAGGATGAACGCACCGAAGAACCAGTTACCGACATAAATATGTTTGGTCGTGCGTGTGGCGAGGGTGCCGAAGAACACGATGGCGTAAGCCACCCAGACAATCGTAATAAGAATGTCGATAGGCCATTCCAGCTCTGCGTATTCCTTGGAACTGGTGTAACCCAGCGGCAGGCTGATGGCCGCTAGCAGGATCACCAATTGCCAGCCCCAGAACGTGAACGCCGCCAGTTTCGGCAGGAACAATGTTGTCTGGCAGGTGCGCTGCACCGAGTAATAAGAGCTGGCAAACAGGGCGCAGCCGCCGAACGCAAAAATCACCGCACTGGTGTGCAGCGGGCGCAAGCGACCAAAGCTTGTCCAGGGAAGATCGAAGTTGAGTTCAGGCCAGACCAGTTGGGCGGCGAGAAAGACCCCAAGTCCCATCCCGACAATCCCCCAGATCACCGTCATAATGACGAACTGGCGGACCACCTGATAGTTGTAGGCGGTACTGTTAGTGGTGTTCATTTATTTATATTTCCCATCGAGGCCAGGTCGGGTGCGCTACGCACAGGTTTAGCTCCGGGTTATTGGCAGACTCATCAAAAGCGAGGCAAGCATGAGCATTGGGCAAAGTGCCGGTATTGACGAAGATCAATGTGCACAACTGGCAAAAGACCACGGCTGGTTATGGAATCAGGCGGTCACAGACCCACGAAGCAAGCCCTTGGCGACTCTTGTTCTGGCTCACGGCGCGGGTGCGCCGATGGACAGCGACTTCATGAACGACATGGCTGCGCGCCTTGCCGGACAAGGCGTCAACGTGTTGCGTTTCGAATTTCCCTACATGGCGCAGCGCCGGGTCGATGGACGCCGTCGGCCGCCGAATCCGCAAGCACAATTACTCGACTGCTGGCGTGAGGTGTATGCCAGTGTGCGACCCCATGTCACTGGGAGTCTGGCCATTGGCGGCAAGTCCATGGGCGGGCGTATGGCCAGCCTGATCGCAGATGAACTGCACGTGGATGCGTTGGTGTGTCTGGGTTATCCGTTCTATGCGGCAGGCAAACCGGAAAAACCTCGGGTGGCGCACCTCGCAGATCTGCAAGCGCGGACGTTGATCGTGCAGGGTGAGCGGGATGCCTTGGGCAACAAGGAAAGCGTCGAAGCCTACACGCTGTCCCCTGCGATTGAGGTGCTGTGGATTCCCGCCGCCAATCACGACCTCAAGCCCTTGAAGTCGGCAGGCATCAGCTATGAAGACTGCCTGGCGAACACCGCGAAGCGTATCGCGGACATGCTGGGTTAAGTCGGCAGGCAGTGCAGATCGAACTCACCTTCGGTCACTGCGAAGTCCAGGGCGGAAATACTGAAGCCGAACTCACCCCTCAGACGCTGCGCGGACAGGTCGGCCTCAAACAGCGTCAGTTGCCCGGCCTGAATATGCCCTGAGTGATAGATGATGTTCTGGCTGTTCGGCGTCTGGTGATAGACGACTTTGATGTACTCACTGGCCACCAGGTCGTGAGTGCCCAAAGGTAAATCCCGATCGAAGAAAAGGCCGATACTGGCGCGTTTACGGCCGACCTTGCCTTGAGCGATAACCTTCCAGATCCACTGCCGAGGCGTCGGTGACAACTCCGGTCGTAGGGTCAGACTCGCCGACAGCAACGACACTACCAAAGGGGATTGATTGACCACCGCCTGAAAACTGCCTTGGCAGGTCGGCGGGCTGACCCGCGATTTACGAGGCATTGCGGACGCGCTCATGTACGTGCTCCTTGCTGAGCAGTGTGTGATTTGGGGGATGCAGAGAAGGGCGTCGCACTTGACAGGTAGTGCGACGCCCGGAAGTCCGGTTTTCGGTCTGAACCCGCTGCATCAACCGTCAGCGAATACCTACGCCAAGGCTGATGCTGTGCTCCAGCACCTTGAAGTTAGCGCCGGTTACCAGATTTTTGATGAGGTACCACTTCATGCCCACCAGGTTCTGCGCTGCTACCGTGGACGACCAGTACAGCCCGTTACCCATTGGCCAGCGATTGCCATAAGCATTGAAGATCTGATTCAGTTCATCAATCGCCGGGATACGCGCGCCTTGACCTGCGGCGGCGGCAGTCATCTGCGCATACTTGCCAGAGCCCAGTCCTAAGCAGTGAATAACGCCACTGACCGTGACCGTATAGCTCTTGGTTTCACCCAGTGCATCCGTCACCGAAATCCTTGCTGTACCGTTGCCCCGAACCGAGGTCAGGCCATGCTCATCCACGTGAGCAATACGGGTGTCGCTGGACACATAGGCATAAGGCGCCTGCCCGCCACTGGCAATGCGCCGCACCGTCGTACCTTCTGGAAAGGACGGGAGGATATCCGGCCTGCCGGGAATCAGGTAAACCTTGCCGCCCAGGCTCACAGGCGACGTGTCGAAGTTCATACCCTGCTGAACCCGCAACCACAGCGGCGCAGAAACCAACGCCGTGCCCGCCCGCGTCACGGTATACGTCACACTCGCAGAGCTGCCGATGTTCTGGTTAATGAAGGCTTTCGGGATATTGAACAGCAACTGTGCATCGCCGCCGATCACCTGCGCAGGCGTGTCGTAACGGGCTGTGCCTTCCCAGGTCACGACCACACTGTCGCCAGTGCTCATGTCCGCATAACCCACCCGCACCGTGGCACCGGATTCTGGGATTTTTGAAGGGGTCAGCAGGCCGTCGGGGCCGACGGTGTCCATGGTTGGGGCGGGGAGGCGGGTAACCCCTGCCTGAATTTTCAGCTGCAACGTTCCGGAAGCCTGCGCGCTGCCATTGGCGCGAAGGACGTCATAAGTGATCGACACCGTCTGGCCCTTGTTCGCCTCTACCAGGGTCGCCGAGAACAGCATCTCCAGGTCCTTGCCTGCGTCGGCATCGGTAATCGTCTTTTCCTTGTTGTCGCTTGCGTTGGGTCCGCGCCACTGCACCTCTACACGATCACCACGCGCAAGTTGCGCCAAGGCACCTACGACCACTGTAGCGCCCCGCGTTGCGTTCACCGGATCAAGCGTATCGCCATTGGCTTCCTTCACCGCCGGCAACGGCAGTTCAGGCAATACCCGAAGCTGTAGATTGATCTGTACCGCCTGAGCATTCACCGAAAGATTGCCCGCCAGATCGGTAACGGTGTAGAAGACCGGTGCTTCGATATCACCAATGTTCTCCAGAAATTCCCGGGAGAAATCCACCATGACTCGCTGCAGGCCCATGTCATCCCGGCCGACGATTGCCACAGGCCCTTCGACAGAGCCCCAGTAAGTGCGGATCACATCGCCTTCTTTCATATCGCTATAACCTGCGATCTTGCCAGGCAATTTGTTCCCCAAGGCCTCCAGCTCCGCTGAAGTCAGGCCGTTCTGGATGGCGACCGGGAAGATGATTGGGGCGAGCAGGGGATTGCCGGGGGCGGTGCGGTCGATTTCGATTCGAGTGGTGAATGAATCGTCAGTGAGTTCGCTAAACGGATTTTTGGTTCTATAGCCGACGTAATGCAGGCCTTCATTCATGAGTGCAATAGGGATTTCAAGCGTCACGCGCTCTCCTGGCTGCTCATCATCGATTGTTTTTTCCGGGCCTATGAGCATGTCATCAAACAGAAGTTGATAAGTAAATTGAGGGCGCGCCGCGCTCCACACATCTAACTCTACCATTAGCGGTTTATTTAAATACTCGATAGGGATGATTCCATTATCAAGTGCGCTTGGCACGGAGGGTGCGTCAAGTTCTGGCGAGGGAATATTTTTTTGATTAAGCATGATTTTTCCTAGTTATACCTGCAGGATGCAGCGGGCCCTTTGGCCGGCTGTGTCTATGTTTATCGAAATGTACAAGTCAGCTCGGCTGAGTCCAGCATATGAACAGGTGCGCGCGTCACAGTAGAGTTCACGGCACTTTGGTTACTGCCTGGTGGTGGCTCAACTTTGATACTCACCTCTGCGAATCCGGTGCAGATCATTCTTAAATTTCGATATGGCACGGTGAATGTGTAGCCATCAACGATGTCAAACTCATCCAGCTCCCGTGCAGCCGTATAATTCGACGCTTCAATGGGGGTGTTGTCATCGTCAAAGCCTTTGAAAGTCAATGTTACTTTCTGATCTTTGGCAATGTTGATATAAGGTACTATCAGCAAGTCGGCGCCATTTGGATTCAGTACAGGAGCGATGTAGCCTCCGGAGTTAAGCTTGAATTGAGGCCCCTCCAGTCCGTCTGGACCTCCAGGTAACTCTTCTCTGGATCGAACAACTACTGACTGTATCGGAGCTTTCGCAGGGTTGGGGTTACCGTTTCGCACCAGAGTGAAATACACCGGAATTTCAGCGCCCGTGCCTTGAAGTTTCAGAATTCCGTTGTCAATCGGGATCATCAGATCCTTCTCCGCACTTACATCGGTAGCTTTAATCTGATACCACTGAAGTTTTTGTTGATCACCCCAATAAAGATTCAGATCATCGCTAACCTGGAAGTCCCGGTTCCAGGCCACGATGCCACGCCCATTCAGTTCGTAATCATCCTCGTCAATAAAGTTATCCGTGGTATTTGGATTCTCAATACTGGTTCCTTGTACCGTCAGGGCTGTCAGAGGACTCGTCACAGGAAGCGTCAGGAACACATCGACAGTGCTGATGAGCGAGGTGCCGACGACTTCATTTTGTCGGGATACCTCATAAGAGACCTTGACCTCTCCGGGAGGTAGCGCATTGATGGTTTCAAACGGCACGCGCAGAGAAAGAACAATATCTTCGTCTTCATTGCCCGGCGGTAAGGACACGGGGAGCATAGGGTTGCTCTCTCCCCAGAAAAGTCGAATCTGATCCAGTGCATTCGCATTGTCGTAGTGAGGAATGTCTACCGTTACACCAACCAGAGCCTCTGCATGGTCAATCAGGTTACCCAGATCCGGGTCAATGATTGGGGCGGGATAGTCCGATGGAATTTCCTGCAGCCTCAAGAAAACCGGTACCGGATTCGACTCAATTGAAAGGTTTCCAGCCCGGTCATTTACCTTGTAAGTGACCAGTTGCTCCTGCTCACCCAGACTCTCCAGAAAGCTCTTGGTGAATGTCACCGAAACCTGATTGAGCCCCATGTCATCTTCATCGACGTTTGCGCTCGGTCCTGGGGTGTTACCCCACATTGTCTGAATATGGTCGTGTTTAGCCATGCCGGTATAGCCGGCAATATGAGCTTCCAGTCTGCCCCCCAGTTGTGCGAGTTCGGCAGCCGTGAGGCCGTTCTGCACTTCAGGAGGAAATTGAATCTGGCTCAACTCCGGGGAGCCTGGTGGTGTTTTATCAATAACCACCATATAGGGGAACGAGCGATTTGCTACCTCACTCAACGGGTTGTAAGTTCGGTATTGCAGCATGTGGACACCTTCATCCAACAGGCTGACCGGGATCTGTAGCATGAGAGGGTCGCCCGGTTGCTCATCTTCGCTAATGAACTCTGCGTCGCCGTAAGGCACGTTGTTCCAGACTAGTTGATAGGTATACCCGGGGCGTGCACCCGGCCAGACTTTTAGTGTGACGGTTACGGGACGTTCCAGTGCAGAGATCGGCAGCAGGCCTGGTGTGTCGTCGTCATGGAAGGCGACCGGTACATCTGGCTTCTCGTGAACAACTGTTTCCTGTTTTTCTTTTCGATACTGCGGGACAATGAGAGGTTTTCTCGGTGTAGCTTTCATTGTTTAATTCCTTTTTTGATATTATTTACGATTCGTATAGAGGTCCGCTTATAGCGTGCACCTCTGAAGTAATAACCTGGAAAATTCACAGCGACCTTTGTGTCGTTGCTTGATTTCAAGTTAGGGCGGAAGTAATCGTTTTTTTCTCAGGACGTCAACCGAAGGTGGTAGATAAATCTTACCTTTCTGGGATTTTCAGAAGTTTCCTACAAGATCCCTGTGTATGTAGGAAATAAGCTCATTGTTCTAGGAGTTTTCCTACTATTCTCTGCTAGCGTCAGGTAGTAGTCCCGTGATTAAGTCGAGAAGAATGCGTCTTCTGTCAAATAGGGAGACGAATTTGTGTCGCACGAAATGCGTTATTTGCAAACTGGTGTGGGGCGTATCGCAGTCGCTTGTTTTATTGGAGCGGCGCCTGGTATGGATGCTTGGGCGAGCCACTCGAATTTGCCTCAAGAGCAACATATAACTGCTAATGAGCAGGGCTTTTTTATCGGGGGTGAATTGACACAAGTGGTTCCGGTAGAGGGTGTTGTAAAGACGGTTGACGCTTCTGCCCCGGTCGATTCGTATCATGTTACTAAGGGGGGGGTTCTCAATATAATTAATGGCGGCGTAGTCAATTCGGTATTGGTTATGGAGTCGGCTATCAATGTAAGTGATGGCGTAGTGAATGGAGGGATCAGGGTTGATCACGGTGAGGCGACTATTGAACGATCGGTCATTCGTAATGAGACAGGATATGCATTGCGCTTGGGTGGTAGTGGCTCCGAGGCAATCGTGCGCTCCAGTGATTTATCAGGGTTAGGCAAGGCGATAAATTTAGGTGTAAACCGCTCTTTAAAAATTGCTGACAGCCGCGTCTACGGTGCTGAGTCGGCGGAGAACAGAGGCCTTGGTATCAATGTTGTGGGGGCAACCTTGTCGGTGTCCGAAAACAGTCATGTACGCGGTCAGTACAACGGAATAAATGTGGCGCTTGCCTTGGATTCCTCAGCCATTCCACTTCAACATCTGAGTACGATAGTCATTGACAGCTCCGTTGTGGAGGGCGTCGAAGGCCCGGCCATCAGTGTTGGTCCGGGGGAGGCAGGCAGCGATGGCGCGATTGCCGATATCACCATTCAAAATAGATCCACGTTGCTGTCAGGTAATGGCAACTTGCTGGAAGCCGATAATCTGAGCACTGTAAATTTAATCGTCGACAACAGCACCCTCAACGGCAACCTCGTTGCCGACACCACCAGCACCCTGAACGTTACCCTGCAACGCAACGCCCAACTGACCGGCAACATAATCAACAGCGATAAGTTGGCGATCAACTCCGGTGCGAGCTGGACACTGGCGGATAGCAATCAGGTGAATTCGCTGGCGATGAGGGGCGGGCGAGTGAGTTTCGGCGAGGGAGCGCACAAGACGCTGACCTTGGGCGAACTCTCCGGTCGCGGAACCTTTGATATGCGGGTCAATCTGGATGAACGCCAGGGCGATTTACTGCGGGTCGAGGGCCAGGCGAGCGGTAATCACGATTTGCGCGTGAAAAATACAGGTGTTGAGGTGGTCGACCCCTACATGCAGCGGTTGCTGCTCGTGGACACCGACGGGGGCGATGCGCAGTTCAGTCTTTTGGGCGGGCGTGCGGATCTGGGCGTCTATTCCTACGAGCTGGAGCAGCAGGGCGATGACTGGTTTATCGTCGGCTCGGGCCGGGGCATCAGTCCTTCAACTCAAAGTGTGCTGGCGCTGTTCAACGCAGCCCCGAACATCTGGAACAGTGAGTTGAACACGTTACGTAGCCGCATAGGCGAGGTGCGTGGCCATGAAAAGGGTGGCGGCTGGATGCGGGCGTATGGCAGCCGATTCAATGCCAGCACCGGTGATGGGGTTGATTATCGAAATAATCAGAGCGGCCTTACATTAGGGGCCGATGCACCGCTGCCAGTGAGCGTCGGGCAGTTGTCATTGGGCTTGATGGCGGGTTACAGCAAAAACGATCTGGCAATCGGGCAAGGTACCAGCGGCAAGATCGGCAGTTACTATGTGGGCGGTTACGGTACCTGGCTGCTGGACGACGGCTATTACCTGGACGCGATTCTCAAGCTCAACCGGTTTCGCAATGAATCCAGAGTCGCCATGAGCGATGGTGCGAAAGCCAAGGGGAATTATGAGAGTACCGGTCTTGGTGGATCGCTGGAGTTCGGCAGAAACATCCGCTTTGCCGATGGCTACTTCCTCGAACCCTATGCGCAGTTTTCCAGCGTTTGGGTGAAAGGCGACAGCTATGCGCTGGATAACGGTATGCAGGCACGCAATAACCAGACTCAATCGGTATTGGCCAAGGTCGGAGCATCGGCAGGGCGCAGCATTGCCCTCAAGGATGGCGGCGTGGTGCGCCCCTATCTGCGACTGGCAGCGGCTCAGGAGTTCTCACGTGATAACGAGGTCAAGGTCAACTCCACCCGTTTCGACAATGATCTGTTCGGCTCTCGAGCTGAAGTGGGGGCCGGGGTTTCGGTGTCCTTGTCGGAGCGTCTGCAACTGCATGCCGATTTCGATTACATGAAAGGCAAGCAGGTCGAGCAGCCATGGGGCGCGAATGTGGGGTTGAAGTTCGCTTTTTGATCCACCTGAGGGCTGCCTAAACAGGGCTTGAGCCTGCAAAAAAAATCACAGAGGTGAATGACCCCCGGCGAGCAATCGTCGGGGGTTTTTACTTTTATGGACTGTCAGGCATTGACTGCCGGGCTACTCGTGCCATTACCCCGTTGAGGTCTTTGCCTGGCAGGCGCTGGATCACGATTGACCGTGACACGTATCGCAGGAGAAGTACCGATCAGATACTCGCCGCGATGCACCTCATAGTAAACATCCACCAGACCATACTGCGCCTGTGCGATCAGGTCGTAGCTGACACACAGAACTCGTACCGTACTGTCCTTGCTGATGTCGCGTAGGCGAATCAGGGTCGAGGACTTGTTCTGACCCCAATAAAATACCAGTGTATCGCCGAGGCGCATTTTCTCAGAGCCGGGAATATTGATGTGGACCCCGGCGTTGGCCTGTTCATAGCTGACGGTGTTGGGCTTGACGTTCGCCAGCCTGGGTGCCTTCAAATAGCGGGATATATTCAAGTCGGGGTGCTGTACTGACACAGTGGAGTCCGCGCCTTCTGGCAGTGGGTTAATAGTGACAAGCGTTAATTCCGGGGCATGCTCTTGGTTAAGCGGTGAGGGCTGTTCGCTGGCTTGGTCGACGATGGATTTTATATTGGTGGGTGCGTCGGGTGTGAACTCTTCGTTCATCTTTTCGTCCTGAATGACAGATAGATTTTAAATGTGTTGTTTAACTTGTCGCGTTGCGTCCATGGCTTGTGTTGGGTGTATTAGAAGATGTCGTGTTTGCGAGGTCAAGTCAGACGCTTCCGATAAATGGCTCATACCATTCGGTGTGGTGAAGAATAGTTTTATTTTGTGAAGTGCAAACATGTGCGCGGATTTTTCCCGCATGCATATAATAAAAATCCCGCACGCAAACGCGTACAGGATTTTTGTTTTGCTATTCAAATGAGTGGCTGCGATGTTAGCGCTGCATTGTGATCTCAACTGACTGCGCAAGAATCGAGCGGTTACCCGCACGGTCGGTTACGTGGTAAGTAATATTTACCCGGTCACTGAACAGGCCTTCAAGAAACTCCTGAGTGAAGGAAATTTCGATGGGGCTGGTTGTGAGGTTTTCCGGTTGAACGCGGTAGGTTGGACCTTGAATCCCGTTGCAGACCGTCTGGATCAAGTCGCCGGGTTCCATGCCTGCGTAGCTTGGGATTTTTGCATTCAGGAAGTCCCCAAAGCTGACGCTTGCGAACATGGCAGGCGCCAGCAGAGCAGCGCCTGGGGAGGTTCGATCAACGATCAGCGAGGTGGTTGCAGAATCACTACTCACGCCATTTTCATTGTTGGTGGCCCTAAGTCCCAACCTGTAAATACCGTCATTCAGCAAATGTTCGGGATCGAGAACCATCGAAATAATATCCCCTGAGGTGTCGCTATCGGACATGGTCCAGATTGCGCCGACCAACTCACCATTTAGCATCAGCTGTACGTAATAACCTGGGTGCATAAATTCCCAGAGGCGGAACTCAACATCAATAGGGTTGTTTAAAGTACTTACCCGTAGCAGTCCGTCAACGGGATCGGCGGCGGGTACGAACGGGACTGGAAGTCCGCTTTTGGTAATGTGTTTGCTCATTTCTTTTACTCTCCAGATAACGCCTCTAATTCAGCGTAACCATCAATTAATTAAAATACTCAGAACCCACCCCTAAAAAATATCCACTTAGGCAGTAGTTATCTATGTGAGGTGAACTCTGAAAATCAACTAATCGGAACCCGCTCTGCCTGTCAACGCCACGCACACCAAAAATCAACCAAACACACCCTATCTATTTACTTTCAGAAGTTGCCTACAATCTACTTCATTAATTGTGTAGTCCTGGGGGATCGCTTTACGCTTCAATAGCCAATAAAAAACCCCGACAGAACATGTCTGTCGGGGTTTTTTGATAACGCTCAATAATCAGCGGTTGAAGCGTTCCACCAGTGAGTACTGAGAGTTGGCGGTGTCAGTCAGTTCGCCGCTGAGGATGGCCGAGCGTTGCGCTTCGCCGGAGGTCTGGTCGGCAAGGTGCGCGATGGTGGCGATGTTGCGGCTGATCTCTTCGGCGACCGAGCTTTGCTCTTCGGTAGCCGCGGCGATCTGGGTGGTCATGTCGGTGATGTTGGCGACGGCTTCGCTGATGCCGACCAGCGCTTCATCGGCTTCCAGCACTTTGGCGACCCCTTCTTCCGCCTGACGATGGCCGGTGTTCATGGTCTGCACGGCGGCGTTTGCCGTGCTTTGCAGCTTGGCGATCAGACCGTGGATCTGCCCGGTGGACTCGGCAGTGCGCTGCGCCAGTTGGCGAACCTCGTCCGCGACGACGGCGAAGCCGCGACCCATTTCCCCGGCGCGTGCTGCTTCTATGGCCGCGTTGAGGGCCAGCAGGTTGGTCTGGTCGGCGATGCCTTTGATCACATCGACCACGCCGCCGATTTCATTGCTGTCCTGAGCCAGTTGGGTGACCGTCAGGCCGGTTTCGCCAACGGCCCGCGACAGCCGTTGAATGGCTTCGCGGGTTTCCCCGGCGATGTCGCGGCCGCGACTTGTGAGCTGGTTGGCTTGCTGAGTGGCATCGGCCGTGCGCTGCACGTGGCTGGCGACTTCCTGGGTGGTAGCGGCCATCTGATTGATAGCGGTGGCAACTTGCTCGGTCTCGACGCGCTGGCGTTCCAGACCACTGGAGCTGGAGTTGGCCAGGCTGTTGGACTGGCGCGCCTGACCGGTCAGTTGTTCGGCGGTGTCCTGCAGACGCGTCAGGCAGGTTTTCAAACGTGCTTCCTGACTGAGAATCGACATTTCCAGACGGGCCTGCGGGCCGCGGCTGTCGGTGTACATCTGCGCGATCAGCGGATCAGAAGTGGTCTGCTCGGCCAGGCGCAGCAGTCGCTTGATGCCACGTTGCTGCCAGGACAGGCCCAGTAGGCCCAGCGGCACCGACAAACCGGCAGCCAAGGCGAAGCCCCAGCTGGTGTTGAGCCATACGCCGATCAGGAAGCTGAGCTGACTGACGAGGATGAATGGCAGCCAGTCCTGTAATACCGGCAGCCATTTGTCACGACCTGGAATGGCTGATTTTCCATTGTTCAGGCGGCCGTAAAGGGCTTCGGCCCGCCTGATCTGCTCAGCAGTCGGTTTAACCCGTACTGATTCGAAACCCACGACTTTCTGGTTTTCGAACATTGGCGTGACATAGGCGTTAACCCAGTAATGATCGCCATTCTTGCTGCGGTTTTTGACGATGCCCATCCACGGCAGGCCTTGCTTGAGCGTGCTCCACATATGTTCGAAAACCGCTGACGGTACGTCTGGGTGGCGAACGGTGTTGTGGGGCGCGTTTAGCAGTTCTTCCCGAGAGAAACCACTGATTTCAACGAAGGCGTCGTTGCAGTAGGTGATCACGCCGCGGGCGTCTGTGGTTGAAATCAAACGCTGTTGTGCTGGGAATGTCCGTTCGCGTTGAGTGATGGGCTGGTTATTACGCATGAGCTGTCCGATCCGCTGGGGCTTTGTGACGTTATCGACAAAAATACTCATTTATTGAGCGTTTTTGCCAAATGACCCACAAGTCGCGGACGCCAATGACTGATTTAGCGGTTAAAAACCGGATATGTGAAGAGGCTGAAATGCAGCAGATTGAGCCCGAAATGTGTCGCCACTGCTGCCTGTAGTCCGCCAAAGCGATAGGCAAGGCCATAGCCTGTTCCGGCGATCCCTGCGAGAAGTGCCCACTGCCATCCGCTGCCCAGATGGGCCAGGCCGAACAGCGCGGATGCTGCAAAAAGCGCCAGCGTTGGCCCGTAAGGGAAGCGTTGCAGCAGGCGCTGAAAACCGCCCTGTAGATAGGCGCGAAAGAACAGCTCTTCAGTGAGGGTGACCAGTAACAGATTGTTCAACAGCCATAGCACGCCTTGCGCTGGCCATTTTGGCGACCAGCCGGTGACGCCCAGCATGACTGCCAGTGTCATGCAGACCGAGCTTGTACCTAGCAAGGTCAGCACTGCGGTTTTCAATGCTCGCCTTGCAGGTATCGCCGGTAGCAGCCACGGACAGGCCAGCACGATCCAGAAGCCGATCAGTGGTTTGTCCAGATAGAAGTACATCGAGAAGGGTGCTGCTTCGGGGGAAAGGCGTTGAGCCGCGATGACCCGCTCACTGAAGAAGCCGGGCAGCCAGTGAATCGCCAACCCGAAGGCGAGGGCGATGAACAACCCGTGACCGAAGGACACGATCGTCCGCTGGCTGAATTGCGTCACGCAGATGCCTGCCATTACCAGCAGCCCGAAAGTCACCGCTGCTGGCAGGCTGAGGTCGCCAAAGCTCAGGGCAATGCAATAGCCGAGGGTGAGTAAAGTCAGACTGGTCCAGCGTATCGCCGGCATGGTTGCTCCTGGAATCCGTTCGCGCGTGTCGCTTCGGGCCGCTTGCAGAGTGCTGGTGTTTAAGCGGGCGCCAAGCTTCACTGATCCTGCGTGATCATTTCCAGTTCTTTTGTCAGTTTTGTCTGAGAGAAAGTTTTGTCGGATGTTTCCGCAAGGCAAAAAAAGGCCGCTTACGAGGAAGCGGCCTGATGGATGCGCCGCCTGACTCAGTCCTTGAGCGTTTCCACCTTGCGTGGGGCCATGAAGTACATCCAGGTCAGGGCAATGAAGTACATCGCCGGGATCATGGTGAACAAAACGCTGTAATTGTTGTTGGTCGCGGTCAGAACAGCGCCCACGATCTGGGTCATGAACATCCCGCCAATGGCCGCGCACATGCCGCCAAAGCCGAACACGGTACTCATCAGATGTTTAGGCGTGTAGTCCATCACCAGACTCCAGATATTGGCAGTCCAGGCCTGATGCGCACCCACGGCGAGGGAGATCGCTAATACTGCGACCCAGAGTCCACTGGCGTTGGCGGCAAAGATCACGCTGCAGATGGTGATGGCAAATATCAGCATCGACAGCAAACGGGCGGTTGTGGCGCGCATGCCTCGGCCGATCAGCCAGGACGAGAGAATGCCGCCGCCTATGCTGCCGAAGTCAGCGGTCAGCCAGATCAGGATCAACGGGATGCCCATCTGGGTCACGCTGATACCCAGGTTGTATTGCTGATTGAGAAACGGCGGCAGCCAGTACAGGTAGAACCAGAACACAGGTGCCGTCAGCGAGTAGGCAATGGCGAAGGCCCAGGTGCCGCGCATTTTCAGGATGTGCGAGAAGGGCACTTTGACCGGTTCGGGTTCAGGGTTCTGATTGATGTAATCCAGTTCGGTCTGGCTGACGCTCGGGTGGTTTTCGGGGTTGTAGTACTTGAGGCGCCAGGTCACGACCCAGAACAGGCCGAGCAAGCCCATGCTGACAAACGCGGCTTGCCAGCCCCAGATGGTCAGAATGAACGGCAGCAGCGCAGGGGTGAGCATCGCACCAACGTTGGTCCCGGCATTGAAAATGCCGGTGGCAATGGCCCGTTCACCTGCGGGGAACCACAGCCGGGTGGTCTTGACGCACGCCGGGTAGTTGGCCGCTTCTGTCAGGCCAAGAATGAACCGGCAGATCATGAAGCCTGTGGCCGAAGTGGCCAGACCATGGGCGCCGGTGGCGAAACTCCACAACAGTACGGCGAGGAAGAAGGCGCGTTTCACGCCGACCCTGTCGATGAAGCGACCTTGCAGGAGGAAGCCTGCGGCGTAACCCACCTGGAACCAGAAGTTGATGTTGGCGTAATCCATCGCCGTCCAGCCCATTTCCTTAGCCAGGATGGGCTGCATGACACCCAGGGCGGCGCGGTCGATGTAGTTCAGGGTGGTCGCAAAAAATACCAGCGCGAGCATACCCCAGCGAACTTTACCGACGGCCATGGCACCGCGGATTTTCTCGCCCATACCGGCATGCGGATGAGCGACGTTAGCCGTCTTGGCGGCAGAGTGTGTGTGAATCATGGTTAAGCCGTCCGTTCCAGGATTCAGGCAAGTGGCCCTGAATCAGGCTATAAAAGCCAATCTGTGAAAGCGTCTCGAATCGTGGCCGAAGAGGGCCGCAGTGCTCTACAACGACGGTTACGCCGCAGGAGCTAATTTCGTGGGCGCTGGATTTTAATCAGGCTGAAGCCGATCCGATACGCGTTTCTATCAATGCGGGCGATAGAGAGGTATTTATCGGCTTGCGAGCCAGGGCTGAGTAGCCAACAGGACCGGGACGGAAGCGGGGGGAATCAATATATGAAGGCATGTGCGTGACCCTGTTTTTGAAATTGTTATGGTGTGCTTGCAAGGGTGTTATCAACTTCAGGCGGTTGGCCTTGTTCGACAATGTGCTGCTGATGTTGAGCACGGCCGACAAAAGCGTCAATCAGACAAATCTGCTTTTGGGCGATTATCGAACATTAAACTAACTGTCTGGTACATTATGAATTGCGATGGCCGTTGGCCGGGAGAATAATTCAGTTACCCCCCGTCCGTACTTTTGCCGTCCCTGCGTTCGGGGGGCATTTGAAATGCGATCCGCAGAGGTCGCGATCTCACAGGAGTCAAACATGCAACGTTCGATTGCCACCGTTTCCTTGAGCGGAACCCTGCCGGAAAAACTCGAAGCCATCGCCGCTGCCGGCTTTGACGGTGTCGAGATTTTCGAAAATGACCTCCTTTACTACGATGGCAGTCCCCGCCATGTGCGGCAGATCTGCGCCGATCTGGGCATTGCCATTACCTTGTTTCAGCCTTTCCGGGACTTCGAGGGCTGCCGCCGCGACCGTTTGCCCCGCAACCTGGATCGCGCCGAGCGCAAATTCGATTTGATGCAGGAACTGGGCACCGATCTGGTGCTGGTCTGCAGCAACAGCGCCGCCGACTCTCTGGGGGACGAACATATCCTGCGTGATGACCTGGCGATGCTGGCCGAGCGTGCGGGTGCCCGTCAGTTGCGAGTGGGCTACGAAGCGCTGGCCTGGGGCCGGCACGTCAACACCTGGCAACAAGTCTGGAATCTGGTGAAACAGGTCGATCATCCCGCCTTGGGCGTGTTGCTCGACAGTTTCCACACCTTGTCCCTCAAGGGCGATCCGAGCGCGATTGCGCAGATCCCCGGCGACAAGATCTTCTTTGTGCAAATGGCAGACGCGCCGATTCTGGCCATGGACGTCATGGAGTGGAGCCGTCACTTCCGCTGCTTCCCCGGCCAGGGAGAGTTCGATCTGCCGGGCTTCCTCGCACCGATTCTGAAAACGGGTTACACCGGGCCGCTGTCGCTGGAAATCTTCAATGACGGCTTCCGTGCCGCGCCGCCGCGTTCCAATGCTGCCGATGGCTTGCGTTCGTTGCTTTATCTGGAAGAGAAAACCCGGCTGTTGCTTGAGCAGCAGAATGAACCCGTTGCCAAGGACCTGTTGTTCAGCCCGCCACCTGCCAGCACTTACAACGGCGTCGAGTTTCTTGAGTTTGCGGTGGACGACGCTCAGGGCGCTCGCCTTGCCGGTTGGCTGAGTAATCTCGGTTTCGCCAGGCTCGGCCAGCACCGGTCCAAAGCGGTCAGCCTGATGGGGCAGGGCGATATCAAGATCGTGCTCAACGCCGAACCTTATTCATTTGCGCACAGTTTTTTTGAGGCCCACGGTCCTTCGCTTTGCGCCACTGCCTTGCGTGTCGAGAACGGTTCGGCAGCGCTGGAGCGTGCCCAGGCGTTCAAAGGTCAGCCGTATCGCGGGCTGGTCGGGCCTAACGAGCGGGAAGTGCCATCGGTACGCGCGCCGGATGGCAGCCTGATTTACCTGGTCGAGCCTGCTGTGCCGGGTGAATCGATCTACGACATCGACTTCATGGTTAACCCGAACGCCCAGGCCGGTGGCGGCCTGCAGCGCATCGATCACATGGCCATGGCGCTGCCCGCCGACAGCCTGGACAGTTGGGTGCTGTTCTATAAAAGTCTGCTGGATTTCGAAGCCGACGACGAAGTCGTTCTGCCCGACCCTTATGGTCTGGTGAAAAGCCGGGCGTTGCGCAGCCGTTGCAGCACAGTGCGTTTGCCGCTGAATATTTCGGAAAATCGCAACACGGCAATCTCTCACGCACTGTCCAGTTATCGAGGCTCAGGCGTGCACCACATCGCTTTTGCCTGCGAGGATATATTTGCCGAAGTCAGCCGCGCCAAAGAGGCTGGCTTGAAGCTGCTGGACATCCCGCTCAATTACTACGACGATCTGGCCGCGCGCTTTGATTTCGATGACGAATTCCTCAGCGAACTGGCTTATTACAACGTGCTTTATGACCGCGATGCCCAGGGCGGCGAGCTGTTTCACGTGTACACCGAGCCGTTCGACGATCGCTTTTTCTTCGAGATTCTGCAGCGCAAGAATGGCTATGTGGGTTACGGCGCCGCCAACGTTGCAGTACGTCTGGCAGCCATGGCCAAGACACGCAGCGGAGCCGCTCGTCAGGCCCGGCTCTGATCCATGTAGCGCAGTCATTTTGAGCCTCGAGGGCGGCACCAGGACTATGAGAAACATAGCACCGCCCCGATCCGACCGTGGTATGCCGCTGAAATGACAACTATTGATGAAAGTGCCGTGATCGCCCCGGTTAGAACAACGGCGACAGGGCGCAAGAATAATCCGGAAAAAACCCGGGATGACATCCTTCAGGCAGCCATTGCCGAGTTCGTCGCCCAGGGTTTGTCCGGCGCGCGTGTCGACGCTATCGCCGAGCGTACAAAAACCTCCAAGCGGATGATTTATTACTACTTCAACAGCAAGGAGCAGTTGTACGCCGAGGTGCTGGAAAGGCTTTATGGCGACATTCGCCGCACGGAAAGCGGACTCAATCTGGATGCGCTGGAGCCCATGCAGGCCATTGAGCGGCTGGTGGAGTTCACCTTCGATCACCACGACCGTAACGTCGACTTCGTGCGGATCGTGTGTATCGAGAACATCCACAACGGCGAGAACGTCAAACAGTCACCGACCATCCGCCAGTTGAGCCAGAACATTGTCAGCATTCTCGACAATATTTTGCGTCGCGGCGAAGCGCTAGGAGTGTTTCGCCAAGGCGTGAACGCTATTGATCTGCATCTGATGATCAGCTCGTTCTGTTTCTACCGGATCTCGAACCGCCACACCTTTTCCGAGATCTTCCAGATCGAATTGGTCAACGATGAGATCAAACAGCGGCACAAGGCGATGCTGTGTGATTCGGTGAGTCGATACTTGCGGCCTTGATCGCGGTCCCACTGAATCGCGCCAATATTGGGGTTGGTGCAGAACCTGTGGGAGCAGAGCTTGCTCGCGATTCAGGCGCCTCGGTTTCCGATCGAACACCGAGCTGACTGAATCGTTGGAATGCCGCCCAAACTAAGCTCTGCTCCTATCAAACAAAATATAACTATCTGATTTGGAATGCTTTTTACTGTAGGAGTGAGCTTGCTCGCGATAGCTCCAGTACAGGCGATATATTCATCGACTGACAGGCCGAATCGCGAGCAATGTGGATCGCCACCCCGGTCACTCCTACAGGGTCCGTGTTTGCTGCGCGACAGCTTGGTGTCAGGGACACCGGGGCGACTCCCACAGGGGAATGTGGCATCTGGAGATATCAGGTCAACCCAGTTATCAATCACCCATGCTCGCAAAGTGATCCTGCATGCGCCCCGCATCGGCCGTCTGGCCGCTGAACAATTCAAAAGCCTTCACCGCCTGAAACACCGCCATGGTGCCTCCGTCCAGCGTGCGGCAACCCAGGGCGCGGGCGTGTTTGAGCAGTTCGGTTTCAAGCGGGAAATAGATAATTTCTGCGACCCACAGGGCCTTATGCAACAGCTCGGGAGGTAGCGGTGTACCAGGCAGTTTGGTCATGCCGACCGGGGTGGTGTTGACCAGGCCATTGGCAGCGGCCATGGCTTCACGCAAATCCCGACCGACCAACGCCCGGTTCGCGCCGAAGTGGCTGTTCAGGTTATCCACCAGGCCTTGGGCTCTTGCCGGGTCCACTTCGAAAATACTCAATTGTTCGACGCCTTCGGCCAGCAAGGCATGGGCCACTGCGGCGCCCGCGCCACCTGCACCCATCTGCACCACGCGCTGGCGGGGCACGTCATTGAGTCCGCGACGGAAACCTTCGGCGAAACCCAGGCAGTCGGTGTTGTGGCCGATCCGCTGACCATCCTTGAACAGCACCGTGTTCACCGCGCCGATACCCCGGGCCTCAGGCGAGAGGTCATCCAGTAGCGGGATAACCGCCTGTTTGCAGGGAAAGGTAATGTTCAGCCCGGTATAACCCATGCGCTGAGCGCTGGTGATCAAGTCGGGCAGGGCGGTGATGTCGAGTTTGAACGCATCGAGGTCGAGCAGTCGATACAGATAGCGGATGCCTTGGGCATCGCCTTCGTGCTCATGCAGCGCCGGGGTGCGCGAGGCCTGGATACCCGAACCGATGAGGCCGGCGAGAATGGACGGTTTACGAATGAAAGTCATGGCGATCGGCTCTTGTTAGATGCCGCATTCAGGGATCGAAGGATGCGGTTTCAGCAAAATGTACCAGATGGTTAATTTTGCGGAAGAGCCAGGATGAAGGCAAGGCGATAAATCTGTTCGTTTATCGCCCTGGTTGATGATCTGAACCTGAATTGGAATTGGAATTGGAATGAGATTCTGTGGGAGCCGAGCTTGCTCGCGATGCAGGAGACACCGCTAGAAGACATACCGCGCTATCGTTTATCGTCGGAATACCGACCAGACCAAGCTCAGCCCCCACAGAATTGGGTCCTCTCAGTTAGGTTTCTGAGCCACTCAAGAAGCAATCAACTGCCGCAACACATAATGCAGAATCCCGCCCGCCTTGAAGTATTCCACCTCATTCAGCGTATCGATGCGGCACAGCACATCGACGATTTCCTGAGTGCCGTCTTCGCGGGTGATCGTCAGCTTGAGGCTCATGCCGGGTCGAAGCTCTGCATGGGTGAGGCCGCTGATATCCAGCGTCTCCTTACCGGTAAGGTTCAACGTCTTGCGACTCTGGCCATTCTTGAACTGCAGCGGTAATACACCCATGCCTACCAGATTGGAGCGATGGATACGTTCGAAGCTCTCGGCAATCACCGCTTTGACGCCCAGCAGGTTAGTGCCTTTTGCGGCCCAGTCGCGGCTTGAACCGGTGCCGTATTCCTGACCGGCAATGATCACCAGTGGCGTTTTTTCAGCCTGATAGCGCATGGCTGCATCGTAAATCGGCATCTTCTCGTCAGTGGGGGCGTGCAGTGTAAAACCGCCTTCTTCGCCGCCGAGCATCTCGTTGCGGATACGGATGTTGGCGAAGGTCCCGCGCATCATGACTTCATGATTGCCACGACGTGAACCGTAAGAGTTGAAGTCTCGTGGCTCAACGCCCTGTTGACGCAGATAGCGGCCTGCCGGGCTGTCCGCCTTGATGTTACCGGCCGGGGAAATGTGGTCGGTGGTCACCGAGTCACCCAGCAAGGCCAGCACACGTGCACTGTGGATGTCTTCGATGACCGGCAGCGGCCCGGCGATGTCTTCGAAGAAGGGTGGATGCTGGATGTAGGTCGAATCGTCCTGCCACACGTAAGTTGCAGCTTGCGGCACTTCGATGGCTTGCCACTGTTCGTCGCCGGCGAACACCTCGGCGTATTCCTTGTGGAACATGCCGGTATTGACCTGTTCAACCGCTTCGGCGATTTCCTTCTGGCTCGGCCAGATATCGCGCAGATAAACCGGTTGACCGTCTTTGCCTTCACCCAGGGATTCACTGCTGATATCGACTCGCACGCTACCTGCCAGCGCATAGGCGACCACCAGCGGCGGGGAGGCCAGCCAGTTGGTTTTGACCAGCGGATGCACGCGGCCTTCGAAGTTACGGTTCCCGGACAGCACTGACGCTACAGTCAGATCCGATTGTTGAATGGCTTTCTCGATAGGATCAGGCAACGGCCCGGAGTTGCCGATGCACGTGGTACAGCCATAGCCCACCAGATCGAAACCCAGTGCGTCGAGGTACTGGGTCAGCCCGGCGGCTTTGTAGTAGTCGGTCACCACTTTGGAGCCAGGGGCCAGCGACGTCTTCACCCAAGGCTTGGTTTTCAGGCCTTTCTCCACGGCTTTTTTCGCCACCAGTCCGGCGGCCATCATTACGCTAGGGTTAGAGGTGTTGGTACAGGAGGTAATTGCCGCGATGACCACAGCGCCGTTTTTCAGGCGATAGGTACGGCCTTCATGCTCATATTCGGCCTCACCGGTCACTTGATCGGCATTGCCCACCGCGACACCGCCGCCGCCTTCACTTTCCAGACGACCTTCGTCTTTCTGGGCAGGTTTGAATTGCAGGCCAAGGAAGTCAGTGAAAGCTTGGGCTACATCCGGCAACGCGACGCGATCCTGAGGACGCTTCGGACCGGCCAGGCTGGCTACGACCGTGTTCATATCCAGTTCAAGACTGTCGGTAAACACCGGATCCTGGCCGGGCAGGCGCCAGAGGCCTTGGGCCTTGCAGTAGGCCTCAACCAGTTTCACAGTTTCATCAGGACGACCGGACAGGCGTAGATAGTCCAGGGTCACATCGTCGACCGGGAAGAAACCGCACGTCGCACCATATTCAGGGGCCATATTGGCGATGGTGGCACGGTCAGCCAATGGCAGTTCCGCCAGACCGTCACCGTAGAATTCGACAAATTTGCCGACCACGCCTTTCTTGCGCAGCATTTGCGTGACGGTCAGCACGAGGTCGGTAGCGGTGATGCCTTCTCTGAGCTTGCCATTGAGTTTGAAACCGATCACTTCCGGGATCAGCATCGACACCGGCTGACCCAGCATCGCTGCTTCCGCTTCGATGCCGCCCACACCCCAGCCCAGGACGCCGAGGCCGTTAATCATAGTGGTGTGAGAATCGGTGCCCACCAGCGTGTCGGGGAAGGCATAGGTGCGGCCATCCTCGTCTTTGGTCCAGACCGTGCGCCCCAGGTATTCCAGATTGACCTGATGGCAGATCCCGGTACCCGGCGGTACTACGCTGAAATTATCGAAAGCGCTCTGGCCCCAGCGGAGAAAGGCGTAACGCTCCCCGTTGCGCTCCATTTCGATATCGACGTTTTGCGCAAATGAATCTGCATCGCCGAATTTGTCGACCATCACCGAGTGGTCGATGACCAGATCCACGGGTGACAACGGGTTGATACGCTGCGGATCGCCGCCAGCCTTGGCCACGGCGGCGCGCATGGCAGCCAGATCGACCACGGCCGGTACGCCGGTGAAGTCTTGCATCAGGACGCGGGCAGGGCGGTACTGAATTTCCCGGTCGGAGCGACGCTCGCCCAGCCAGGCAGCCAGCGATTTCAGGTCTGTTCCGGTGACGGTCTTGTTGTCCTCCCAGCGCAGCAGGTTTTCCAGCAGCACCTTGAGGGACATTGGCAATTTGCTCAGATCGCCCAGGCTCTTTGCGGCTTCTGGCAGACTGAAGTAGTGGTAGGTCTTGTTGTCGATTTCGAGTGTTTTAAGGGTGTTCAGGCTATCGAGGGAGGGCATGAAATAACTCCTTTGATGCGTCCGCACGGTACGGACTGGACGATTTAAATCCTTTTGCAAGCTTAGATCTTGGTATCGCTCGCGATTGAATGCTTATGTGCTAATGACCAGCCGGTTCCACCAGTGGTTCCTGATTCAGCTATCATGCTCGCCTTTTGCGTCGCTGAGGTTAATTCTCTCGTATAGGTCGACGTGTTCAGGAGCACCCCATGAACACCCTGTTTATGCACTGTCGTCCGGGCTTTGAAGGTGAGGTCTGTTCGGAAATCGCCGAGCATGCGGCACGCCTCAATGTGTCCGGCTACGCCAAAGCCAAGCCAAATACCGCCTGCGCCGAATTTGTCTGCACCGAGGGCGACGGTGCCGAGCGGCTTATGAATGGCCAGCGCTTCTCGAAACTGATCTTCCCTCGCCAATGGGCTCGGGGTGTGTTTCTGGAGTTGCCGGAAACAGACCGCATCAGTGTCATTCTTGCGCACATGGCGAGCTTTGCCACCTGCGGCAGCCTGTGGCTGGAAGTGGTCGACACCAACG
Organism: Pseudomonas quasicaspiana; assembly: GCF_021147825.1. Classification (NCBI taxonomy): domain Bacteria; kingdom Pseudomonadati; phylum Pseudomonadota; class Gammaproteobacteria; order Pseudomonadales; family Pseudomonadaceae; genus Pseudomonas; species Pseudomonas quasicaspiana. The sequence goes on along the minus strand of NZ_JAGTPI010000047.1, from coordinate 11,466 downwards.
ATGGCAAGGAGCTTTCGACGTTCTGTCGCAAGTTCGAAGCCCCGTTGCGCAAGGCGCTGACTCAGGCTGGCAAGCTGGTCGACGATCCGCGTAAGCCACGCTTGTTGCTGACCTTCAAGAGTGGTCGTGAGGTGTTTCTCGGACTGGCTGATGCCGACAATTCGGCGATGTGGCCCATGGGCATCCCTCGTCTGAAATTTCCCCGTGAAGCGCCAAGTCGTTCAACGCTGAAACTGGAAGAGGCCTGGCATCACTTCATCCCGCGTGATCAGTGGGATGAGCGTCTTTCCGGTGACATGACCGGTGTTGACCTCGGCGCTGCGCCGGGTGGCTGGACTTACCAACTGGTGCGTCGCGGCATGCTAGTGACGGCCATCGACAACGGGCCAATGGCCGAAAGCCTGATGGACACCGGGCTGGTTCAGCATTTGATGGCCGATGGGTTTACTTACAAACCGCGCCAACCGGTGGACTGGATGGTGTGTGACATCGTCGAGAAACCCGCGCGCAATGCCGCTTTGCTGGAAACCTGGCTGGGCGAGGGCTTGTGTCGCGAAGCCGTGGTCAACCTCAAATTGCCGATGAAACAGCGCTATGCCGAAGTCAGTCGCCTGTTACTGCGCATTGAGGAAGGCTTCGAAGCGCGAGGTATTCGGGTCGAGATCGGCTGCAAGCAGCTGTACCACGACCGCGAAGAAGTGACCTGCCATTTGCGTCGGCTGGACGGGAAGCGCAAGGGGTGAGTTGCACTATCGCCTGAACCTGATTTGAAATGCGACCTTGTGGGAGCCGGGCGTGCCCGCGATGCATGAGACGTGGTCAGAGGGCATTCCGCGTTATCGTTTATCGTCGGAATGCCGCCCAGACCAAGCTCGGCTCCCACAGGGCCGCATTCCTGATGGCTAATCACCTAATCGCTGGGCAATACGCTGGTTCAGGCGTGACAACTTCAGCTCATTTCTATCGCCGTACACCCATCGCGCTCGTATAATGCCCGGCCTTGTCGTCCGGCCTTTTGTGAGCCTATGTACCCGATTCCCGAAATTGAAGCCTTCCTCCTTTGCCGCACCCCCGATAGCTGGGTTCAGGCTGCATTACGCAATCTGGATATCCTGCTGATCGACCACGCGAACAACGAAAAGAAGGCGGCCGGGGCGGCGTTTCAGTTCATGTTCCAGTACAACGACAAGTTTGACCTGCTGAGCAAGATGTCGCGCCTGGCTCGGGAAGAGCTGCGCCACTTCGAGCAAGTGCTGAGCATCATCCGCAAGCGCGAAATCCCCATGGCCAACGTCAGTTCTGCACGGTATGCCGGGGCTCTGCGCAAGCTGGTGCGCAATCACAATCCGTATCGTCTGACGGATGCGTTGATCGTCGGGGCGATTGTCGAAGCCCGTTCCTGCGAGCGCTTCGCCTGTCTGGTGCCACACCTGGATGAAGAGCTGGGTAAGTTCTACGCCGGGCTGTTGAAGTCCGAAGCACGCCATTTTCAGGACTATCTGAAGCTGGCCTACACCTATGGCGACAAGGCTGATGTTGACGCCAAGATCGAAGAAGTCCGCCTCGCCGAACGCGAACTGATCGAAAGCCCGGACGAAGAGTTCCGGTTTCACAGCGGTGTGCCGGCGTTCGGTTGAGCCTGATCTCGCAACCTGCTTTCTGACCTGTGGCGACACGCCTGCCCCGCTAAACCGGTAGGAGCGAACTTGTTCGCGAGGCGGTGTATCAGCGACCGATGTTTTTCAGTCATGCCCCTTCGCGAACAAGTTCGCTCCTACCGGTTTAGCACTCGTCTCGCTTCCTAAAAATAGTAAGCAAGCTAATAAAAGCTTTGCCATTTGCTGCCTAAGCAGTAATATCGCCACATTCTCTGCCTAGGCAGCTAATTTGGTGGATTCATGAAACATTTCAGTCCTGACAATCAGCAGTCGACGATCATGGGCATGCTGATCGGCCGCACCAATTCGCTGAAGGATCGCATTCTCGACAAGCAATTAGTGCCCTACGGCATCACTTTCTCGCAGTTCAAGGTGTTGATCATCGTTGCCCAGTTCCGCGCGGACACTCCCGCAGAATTGTGTCGGCACCTGTCCCTGGACAGCGGTTCCATGACCCGCATGCTTGATCGCCTTGAGCAGAAACAATTGCTGGAGCGCACCCGATCGGCCACTGATCGGCGTCAGGTCCAGTTGGTTCTGACGGAGCAGGGGCGAATCATCACCGACCAATTGCCGCAAATTGGCGCTGAAGCCATGAATGAATTGCTTGGCGTGCTGGATGCGGAAGAGGTGGCAAGTCTGGAGAGAATTCTCAGCAAGGTGCTGATCGATGCCAACGATCACATCGCCATTACCCGTCTGAGTTTCAAAGACAGAGGTGCAGAATGAGCCTTTCTGTATCGCGGGCGCGCTATAGCCTGTTGCTGATCGCCCTGAGTGTCGCCGGTTGCGCCAACTACAGCGGCCTGACCACCCAAGGCAAAAGCCTTGACGCTAATACCTTGCAAGCCGAACACAGCCTGCAAGGTATTAGCCTGTCGCCTGCGGCCTGGCCTAAACGTGACTGGTGGACAAACCTCGGCGATCCTCAACTGAACGCCCTGATCGACGAAGCCCTGCGCGACAGCCCCGACATGCAGGTCGCCAATGCGCGCACTCATCAAGCCATGGCTTCGGCCTACGCTGCCGATGCGGCACGTATGCCGACAGTCGACGCCGACGCCAGTGTCAGTCGCTCGCGCCTGGCCCGGGATCAGGACCCGAGCGGCATGGGCGGGCGCTACAGCACCTTGCGCAGCCTCGCGGTGAACTTCAATTACAACTTCGATTTATGGGGCGGCCAGCGGGCAGCCTGGGAAGCGGCTTTGGGTCAGGCTCGCGCTGCTGAAGTCGATGAACAAGCTGCGCGCCTGACGTTGGCTGCCGATGTGGCGCGTGCCTACAGCGATGTAGGTCAGGCTTACATCGTCCATGATCTGGCGACCGAGGATCTCAAGCGCACGCAGCAATTGCTCAATCTGGGCAATCAGCGTCTGCAGTCCGGGATCGACAGCCAGTATCAATATCAGCAGACCGAAAGTCTGGAGGCCAACTCTCAAGAGGCGCTGATCGCCGCGGAGAAAAACCTGCGCAGCGCAAAAATCGCTTTGGCGGTGTTGCTTGGTAAAGGCCCGGATCGCGGTCAGGAAATCGCCAGACCCAACTTGCTCAAGCCGGCCGTTGTTACCTTGCCGACTTCATTGCCCGCCGAGTTGCTGGGACGTCGGCCGGACATCGTCGCGGCCCGCTGGCGCGTTGAAGCCGCGAGCAAGAGCATCGTGGCGGGCAAGACCAATTTCTATCCGAACCTGAACCTCAGTGCCGCTGCCGGGGCTGAGTCGTTGCTGGGTGACGCTATGTTTGGTTCGGCCAGCCGCTTCTTCAATGTTGCTCCGACCATCTCCCTCCCGTTGTTCGACGGCGGCCGTTTGCGTGCTGATCTGGACGCTCGCGATGCCGATTACGACCTCGCCGTTGCGCAGTACAACAAGAGCCTGGTGCGGGCCTTGGGCGATGTCAGCGATAACATCGGTCAGTTGCGTGCCATTGATGGCCAGATTCAGGCCCGTCAGCACGCCACGGATGTGGTCCAGCAATCATTCAATACCGTGACCCAGCGCTATGGCTCGGGGATCGGCAACTACCTGGACGTGCTGACCACCGAGCAGCAATTACTCCAGTCACAACGCCAACTGGCTGATCTCAACGCCGAACGAATCGATTTGTCGATCCAGTTGATGCAAGCCCTGGGCGGTGGTTTCGAGGGCGAGAGTCCCTCCGACGCCACTTCATCAACTGCTTCGCTGACTAACTCAAGGTAATCGTCATGGCCACTGCCGCTAGCGAAAACACTTCTGGCAACGCTCCGGAAAACAGTAAAAAAGACACTAACCCACGTAAGCGCAAACTGCTCCTGATCGGCTTGGCGCTCGTGGTCATTCTCGGCGGGTTGGGCGTCTGGGCCTGGCATGAACTGTATGGCCGCTGGAATGAAAACACCGACGATGCTTATGTGAACGGTAATGTGGTGGAAATCACTCCGCTGGTCACCGGCACTGTGACCAGCATTGGCGCGGATGATGGTGATCTGGTCCGCGCCGGGCAGGTGTTGCTGCAATTTGACCCTTCGGATGCCGAAGTCGGTCTGCAAAGTGCCGAAGCCAATCTGGGCAAAACCGTGCGGCAGGTTCGCGGTCTGTACAGCAATGTCGACGGCATGAAAGCGCAACTGGCAGCCCAGCGCGCTGAAGTGAAAAAGGCTCAGGACAACTACACCCGGCGCAAAAGTCTTGCCGCAGGCGGGGCAATTTCTCAGGAAGAGCTGTCCCACGCCCATGACGATTTGATCAGTGCGCAAAGCGCCTTGAGCAATGTTCAGCAGCAACTGGCGAGTAGTGTCGCGTTGGTGGATGACACCGAAGTGTCGTCGCACCCGGACGTGAAGGCCGCTGCGGCTCAGTTGCGTCAGGCTTACCTGGCCAATGCTCGCAGCACCTTGATCGCGCCGGTCACCGGTTACGTCGCCAAACGAACGGTACAACTGGGCCAGCGCGTTCAGCCGGGCACCGCATTGATGGCGGTGATTCCGCTGGATCAGTTGTGGATCGATGCCAACTTCAAGGAAACCCAACTGGGCAAAATGCGCATTGGTCAGCCAGTGGAAATCGAGTCGGACCTTTACGGCAGTGACGTGAAGTACAGCGGCACCATCGACAGTCTGGGTGCCGGTACCGGCAGTGCATTCGCTCTGCTGCCTGCACAGAACGCCACCGGCAACTGGATCAAGATCGTTCAGCGCGTTCCCGTTCGTGTCCACATCAACGCAGAAGAACTGGCGAAGCATCCGCTGCGCATCGGCCTGTCCACGACAGTTAACGTCGATCTGCATGATCAGAGCGGACCGGTATTGGCGCAACAGCCGCCGAAGCAGGCTTCGTTCAGCACCAACGTCTATGAGCAGCAACTGGCCGAGGCAGATGCCTTGATCAATCGTCTGATTCATGAAAACAGCGCACTGACCGGCAAGACTGCTCAGCGCTGATCCGCCAATCCGCGTGCCCTGGCCTTTGAACGGCCGGGGCAGCGTCAAGTTTTCAGGGATTCGCGATGAGCGCCAACGCCCCCGCATCATTTACGCCGCCCAGCCTGCTGCTGTGTACCATCGGCCTTTCGCTGGCGACCTTCATGCAGGTTCTCGATACGACGATTGCCAACGTCGCCTTGCCGACCATTTCCGGCAATCTGGGCGTCAGCTCGGAGCAGGGCACTTGGGTTATTACCTCGTTCGCCGTGAGTAACGCCATCGCCTTGCCGCTGACAGGCTGGCTGAGCCGCCGTTTTGGCGAGGTGAAGCTTTTTCTGTGGGCGACGATTCTGTTCGTGCTGGCGTCGTTCCTGTGCGGGATTTCCCAGTCAATGCCGGAGCTGGTGGGCTTTCGCGTGCTGCAAGGCGTAGTGGCGGGGCCGTTGTACCCGATGACGCAAACCCTGTTGATTGCGGTGTACCCCCCGGCGAAAAGGGGGATGGCACTGGCATTGCTGGCGATGGTCACGGTGGTCGCACCGATTGCCGGGCCGATTCTCGGCGGCTGGATCACTGACAGTTACAGTTGGCCGTGGATCTTCTTCATCAATATACCGATTGGCCTGTTCGCAGTGCTGGTCGTACGCATGCAAATGGCCAAACGGCCAGTGGTGACCAGTTACCAGCCCATGGACTATATCGGGCTGATCACTTTGATCATTGGCGTCGGTGCCTTGCAGATCGTGCTCGACAAGGGCAACGACCTGGACTGGTTCGAGTCAAATTTCATCGTCATCGGCGCGCTGATTTCAGCCGTAGCATTGTCGGTTTTCGTGATCTGGGAAATGACCGACAAGCACCCGATAGTCAATCTTCGTCTGTTTGCCTTTCGTAACTTCCGCATCGGCACCATGGTTCTGGTCGGCGGCTATTCCGGGTTCTTTGGTATCAACCTGTTGCTGCCCCAGTGGCTGCAGACCCAGATGGGCTACACGGCAACCTGGGCGGGGCTGGCTGTAGCACCCATCGGTATCTTGCCGGTGTTGATGTCGCCTTTTGTCGGCAAGTACGCACACAAGTTCGACCTGCGCGTGCTGGCCGGATTGGCGTTTCTGGCGATTGGCACCAGTTGTTTCATGCGGGCGGGCTTCACCAACGAGGTGGACTTTGAACACATCGCGCTGGTCCAGTTGTTCATGGGGGCGGGCGTGGCGTTGTTCTTCATGCCGACGTTGAGCATTCTGCTTTCAGACTTGCCGCCTAATCAGATTGCCGATGGCTCAGGGCTGGCGACGTTTTTGCGGACGCTGGGCGGTAGCTTCGCGGCATCGCTGACCACGTGGATCTGGATCCGTCGTGCCGATCAGCATCATGCGTATCTGAGTGAAAACATCAGCACTTATGATCCTGCGACCCGGGATGCGCTGAACTCACTGGGTGGTGCGAGCCCTTCGGCTTATGCGCAACTTGAGCAGACCCTCAATAGCCAGGCGTACATGATGTCCACGGTGGATTATTTCTATCTAATGGGCTGGATATTCATGGGCCTGATTCTGCTGGTCTGGCTGGCCAAACCACCGTTTACCGCCAAAGCCGGGCCTGCGGCAGGCGGGGGACATTGATGTAGCAACTTCTCCTGTAGGGGCTGCCGAAGGCTGCGAAGCGGTGTGTCAGGGAAACCGCTTTCGCAGCCTTCGGCAGCTCCTACAAAGGATGAGGCAGGGCGGCCATCTGCTCCGGCACAAAATCAAACGCCCCCAGCTGAAACCCTTGTTCATCCACCTGCACAGCCCAGCCTTGCTTGTCCCAGTCACCCAGCACGATGCGCCGCGCCGCCTGATCGCCGATCTGTAGCTTATGGATGGCGGGGCGGTGGGTGTGGCCGTGGATCAGAGTACGTACGTCAAATTGCTGCATCACGTTGGGCACTTCTTCTGGCGTGACGTCGACGATGTCGTTGGCTTTCATGCGGGTTTGCGAGCGGCTTTCATTGCGCAGTTTGCGCGCCAGCTTGTATCGGGTGCTCTTGGGCAGATTACGCAGCACGAACAACGTCAGTGGGTTGCGCAGGTAACGGCGCATGCGAATGTAGCCTTCATCCCGCGTACACAGGCTGTCGCCGTGCATCAGCAGAACAGGCTCGCCGTTCAACTGAACGACGCTCGGGTCTGGCAGCAGTGTGCATCCAGCCGCTTTACAGAAGGCACGGCCAATCATGAAGTCACGATTGCCATGCATCAGAAATATTTGGGTGCCGCTATCGCTCAGCTCTCGCAAGGCCTGGCAAATCGAGCGCTGAAAGGGCGACATTGCATCATCGCCAATCCAGACCTCGAAAAAATCACCGAGGATATACAGGGCCTGAGCATCGCGGGCACGGCCCGCGATCAGATCCAGAAACGCCCGGGTTATGTCCGGGCGCTCTTCCTGCAAATGCAGATCGGAGATCAGCAATATCACTCAACGATCTCGGCTTTCTCGATGATCACGTCTTCAGTCGGTACGTCCTGGTGACCGGATTTGCTGCCGGTGGACACGCCTTTGATCTTGTCGACAACGTCAGTGCCTTCGATCACTTCAGCGAATACAGCGTAACCCCAGCCTTGAGTGGTCTTGGCGCTGTGGTTGAGGAAGCTGTTGTCGGCAACGTTGATGAAGAACTGCGCGGAGGCCGAATGCGGCTCCATGGTACGGGCCATGGCAACGCTGTACTTCTTGTTCGGCAGACCGTTGTCAGCTTCGTTCTGGATGCTTGGGCGCTTGTCTTTCTTTTCTTTCATGCCAGGCTCGAAACCGCCGCCCTGGATCATGAAGTTACCGATGACACGGTGGAAAACGGTGTTTTCGTAGTGGCCGGCGTTGACGTATTCGATGAAGTTGGCGACGGTCAGCGGCGCTTTTTCAGCGTTCAGTTCCAGGACGATGTCGCCGTGGTTGGTGGTCAATTTTACTTTGGACATATCAAAAGTCGCTCTTTTGGCATTCGTGAATGGACGCGTTATAACCCAGACGCGCAGTTTACAGAGGTCGTTACATAATTCTTTCGAGATTTTAACTCGATGGTTTTCTTACAGGGCGCTGTTAGCCTATTGACAGCTTCGGCTATCATAAGCGCTTTGATTTAGTCGGCCTACCCTGGCCGCGCACTTGTATTGTCCAAGGATCCTATGAGCAAGCCCACTCAAGACCCCGCTGCGAATTCAAAGGCAGGCCCTGCAATTCCTACCAATTTCCTGCGCCCGATTGTCCAGGCTGACCTCGATTCGGGTAAGCACACGAAGATCGTGACGCGCTTTCCGCCTGAGCCAAACGGCTATCTGCACATCGGCCACGCCAAGTCGATCTGCGTGAATTTCGGTCTGGCTCAGGAATTCGGTGGCGTCACGCACCTGCGTTTTGACGACACCAACCCGGCCAAGGAAGACCAGGAATACATCGACGCCATTGAAAGCGACGTCAAGTGGCTGGGCTTCGAGTGGGATGGCGAAGTGCGCTATGCCTCGCAGTATTTCGATCAATTGCACGACTGGGCTGTCGAGCTGATCAAGGCTGGCAAGGCTTACGTGGACGATCTGACCCCGGAACAGGCGCGCGAATATCGCGGCACTCTGACCGAGCCGGGCAAGAACAGCCCGTTCCGTGAGCGCAGCGTTGAGGAAAACCTTGACCTGTTCGCCCGCATGAAAGCCGGTGAGTTCGAAGACGGTGCCCGCGTACTGCGCGCCAAAATCGACATGGCTTCGCCGAACATGAACCTGCGCGACCCGATCCTGTATCGCATTCGTCATGCTCACCACCACCAGACCGGCGACAAGTGGTGCATCTACCCGATCTACGACTTCACCCACGGTCAGTCGGATGCCATCGAAGGCATCACGCACTCGATCTGCACCCTGGAGTTCGAAAGCCATCGTCCGCTGTATGACTGGTTCCTCGATAACCTGCCGGTGCCAAGCAAGCCGCGCCAGTACGAGTTCTCGCGCCTGAACCTGAACTACACCATCACCAGCAAGCGCAAGCTCAAGCAATTGGTCGATGAAAAGCACGTTCACGGCTGGGACGACCCGCGCATGTCGACGCTGTCGGGTTTCCGCCGTCGTGGCTACACGCCGAAGTCGATCCGTAACTTCTGCGAAATGATCGGCACCAACCGTTCCGACGGGGTAGTCGATTTCGGCATGCTGGAATTCAGTATCCGCGACGATCTGGACCACAGCGCTCCGCGTGCCATGTGCGTGCTGCGTCCGTTGAAAGTCGTGATCACTAATTATCCGGAAGGTCAGGTCGAGAAGCTCGAGCTGCCGCGTCACCCGAAAGAAGACCTCGGCGTACGCGAGCTGCCGTTCTCCCGCGAGATCTACATCGATCGCGACGACTACATGGAAGAGCCGCCAAAGGGCTACAAGCGTCTGGAGCCGAATGGCGAAGTGCGCCTGCGTGGCAGCTACGTGATCCGTGCCGACGAAGCGATCAAGGATGCCGACGGCAACATCGTCGAGCTGCGTTGCTCTTACGACCCCGACACCCTGGGCAAGAACCCTGAAGGCCGTAAGGTCAAAGGCGTTGTGCACTGGGTCCCGGCGGCTGAAAGCGTTGAATGCGAAGTCCGTCTTTACGACCGTCTGTTCCGTTCGCCAAATCCTGAAAAGACCGAAGACGGTGCGACCTTCCTGGACAACATCAATCCGGATTCCCTGCAAGTGCTGACCGGTTGTCGTGCTGAACCTTCATTGGGGCAAGCGCAACCGGAAGACCGTTTCCAGTTCGAACGCGAAGGTTATTTCTGCGCGGATATCAAGGACTCGAAACCTGGTCAACCCGTCTTCAACCGCACGGTGACGTTGCGGGACTCCTGGACCTGAGGCAAGCAAGTGCTTTCTATCTACAACACGCTCACCAAGAGCAAAGAAGTCTTCAAACCGCTGGATGGTAACAAGGTGCGTATGTATGTCTGCGGGATGACCGTGTACGACTACTGCCACCTGGGCCACGGCCGCAGCATGGTGGCGTTCGACCTCGTGACCCGCTGGCTGCGCTTCAGCGGTTACGACCTGACGTATGTGCGCAACATCACCGACATTGACGACAAGATCATCAATCGTGCCCGTGAAAACGGCGAGTCGTTCGATGCGCTGACGGCGCGAATGATTGATGCGATGCATGAGGACGAAGCACGGCTGAATATCCTCAAGCCGGATATGGAGCCGCGTGCCACCGATTACATCGACGGCATGCACGCCATGATCCAGACCTTGATCGACAAGGGCTACGCCTATGCGCCGGGTAATGGCGACGTGTATTACCGCGTCGGCAAATTCCTCGGTTACGGCAAGCTGTCGCGCAAGAAGATCGAAGACCTGCGCATTGGCGCACGTATCGAAGTGGACGAGTCCAAGGACGATCCGCTGGACTTCGTGCTCTGGAAAGGCGTCAAACCGGGCGAACCCAGCTGGGAATCGCCATGGGGTGCAGGGCGTCCAGGCTGGCACATCGAGTGCTCGGTGATGTCCACCTGCTGCCTGGGTGAGACGTTCGATATTCATGGCGGTGGCAGCGACCTTGAGTTTCCGCACCATGAAAACGAAATCGCCCAGAGTGAGGCGGCCACTGGCAAGACCTACGCCAATGCGTGGTTGCACTGCGGCATGATCCGCATCAATGGCGAGAAGATGTCCAAGTCATTGAACAACTTCTTCACCATCCGCGACGTGCTGGAAAAATACTCGCCGGAAGTGGTGCGGTATCTGCTGGTTTCCAGTCACTACCGCAGCGCGATTAACTATTCCGAAGACAGTCTCAGGGAATCCAAGAGCGCGCTGGAGCGTTTCTACCACGCCCTTCGTGGCTTGCCGGTTTCCGAGCCGGTGGGTGGTGAGGCATTCGTGGAGCGTTTCTCTGCGGCCATGAACGACGACTTCGGTACGCCTGAAGCGTGCGCGGTGTTGTTCGAGATGGTTCGTGAAATCAACCGTTTGCGCGAAACAGACTTGGCGGCCGCCGCCGGTTTGGCGGCGCGCTTGAAGCAGCTGGCCAGTGTGTTGGGCGTCTTGCAGCTTGAAGCCGATGACTTTTTGCGCGCAGGTGCGGAAGGGCGGGTTGATGCGGCAGAAGTTGAAGCACTGATCCAGGCGCGTCTCGCTGCCCGCGCAGCCAAGGATTGGGCCGAGTCCGACCGCATCCGCGACCAGATCACCGCCATGGGCGTGGTGCTGGAAGATGGGAAGGGCGGTACGACCTGGCGGTTGGCGGATTGATTAGCTGACGGCTGGCTGTAATTCCCTGTGGGAGTCGCCCAAGTGTCCCAGGCACCACGCTGTCGCGCAGCAAACACGGACCCTGTAGGAGTGAGCTTGCTCGCGATTCGGCCTGTCAGTCGATGAATATATTGCCTGTACTGGAGCTATC